>CAIOHW010000035.1 GCA_903858195.1 Oligoflexia bacterium
CGGAATGCCAACCGAGGCGATGCACACCCCCCTGCTCCAGGATCGTTGGATGAGCATTAAAAACGCCAAGTATATCTTTAACGGCGCCCGCGACCTTGGGTCCGAGATCACCTTCAAGCCGGGTGGGATTGTCGAGTCCTGGGCGGCTCAGGTGCTCGACGAAACCCTGAACCATCTGGAAGAGATCGAAAAGAAGGGTCTCTTCAAGGCGATCGAAGAGAAGGCTTTTGCCGAAGTGAGCCGCAAGGAGCTCGGTGGCAAGGGCCATGATGGAGTGTTTGAACGAGCCGATGGCTACTTGAATCCGCTCTTCGAGCTCCTTGTGCCAGGAGGTGCGGGCCATGTCTAAGGTAGCCAAGGTCGACCTCAAGAAGCTCAAGCCCTATGGCGACATCATGGGCGATGGGACGGTGCAGTTGTGCTTTACTCTGCCGGTGGAGCCCTCGCCCGAGGCGCGCGAGGCTGCGATCCAGCTCTGCGAGAAGATGGGATATGACCAGATCAAGGTGGCCACCATGGAGAAGGCCGCTGAGGGTTTTGCCCTTTTCGTGATCTACGCCAATCTGAGGCATACGGTGGATTTCACGAAGATCCACGTCGTCAAGGTCGAGGCCCAGAAGCGCTCACGCGAGGAGATCGACGAGATCATCGCCTCCAAGATCGGGCGCAAGCTCGTGGTGATCGGAGCCTGCACTGGCTACGATGCACACACGGTTGGCATTGACGCCATCATGAACATGAAGGGCTTTGCCGGAGATTACGGTCTCGAGCGCTATCAGTGGTTCGATGCAAGGAATCTCGGAGCGCAGGTATTGAACGACGAGCTGCTCAAGCGGGCGGTGGCCGAGAAGGCCGATGCGGTGCTGGTTTCGAAGGTCGTCACTCAGCACAACATTCACATGCGTGACATGAAGGATCTCATGGTGCGCGCGAAACAGATGGGCCTCACCGAGAAAATGGTGTTTGTTGCCGGGGGGCCCCGGGTGACCCATCCGCTAGCGCTCGAGTGTGGCTTTGATGCCGGATTTGGCGTGGGCACCAAGCCCTCGGACGTCGCAAGCTACATTGTCGAGGAGCACCTGAAGCGGCAGGCGGCTCCCCAGGGCAAGGCCCCGTCACGCAAACCCGCCAAGGCGCCCTTGCGTAAACGCAAGGGAAAGTGAACACTGATCGGGCAGCAGCATGAAGAAGAAGGCAAAACCCAAGCAGTCAGCAGGCGAGACCCACCTGGTCGGGCGCACCCTTGAGCAGCGTCAGATCGAGGCATGCTTGCGCGCAGGCCGTAATGTGCTGATTGAGGGCCCGGTGGGTGTGGGTAAGACCCATCTGGCGCTGGCCATCTGTCAGGCACTGGGGCGGCCGGTTTTTCGCGTGGACGGTGATGGCCGTTTCACGGAGCAGAAGCTTTCGGGCTGGTTTGATCCGCCCCAGGTCATGCGACACGGGTACTCGGCCAAGTCCTTTGTTGCCGGTCCTCTGGTTGAGGCCATGTCCAAGGGTGGGGTGCTCTTCATCAATGAGCTGAACCGCCTGCCCGAGGGCGTGCAGAACGTGCTCCTGCCGGCAATCGATGAGCGGCAGATCATGGTGCCGCGGCTGGGTGCCGTGCGCGCCAAGGGAGGCTTTTCGGTCATCGCGACCCAGAACCCCAAGGAGTTCGTGGCCACATCCCACCTGAGCGAAGCGATCCTGGATCGCTTCGAGCTCGTGGTTCTCGAATACCAGAGCGAGGACGAGGAGCGGGCCATCGTGGCGAGGGCGGTTGCGGATGAACGAGTGGTGCGTGCTGCCGTTTCGCTTGCGCGCCTGACGCGTGGACATCCGCGCATCAAGAGAGGCGCGTCGGTTCGTGCAGCCCAGGCCGTGGCCGAGATTTGTGCCGCCTTGGTCGCATCTGGCATGGGTGTGGATGAGGCTTTTGTGTCGGCCGCGCTCCTGGCCATGCCCACCCGCATTGAGCTTCAGCGCGATTTGGACTCGGGGGCGGGCGGTCCTGTCGAGATCCGCGAGATCCTTGAGGCTCTGGCCAAGGATGCGCTGGGCGGTGTCGCTGCGCCCGTAAAAAAAAAGAACTGACTGAACCCTCCGGATTCAACCCGTTTCGAAGGGCCGAGGTGCAGTTTGTGGCTCCCGAAGAAGCCATGCTGGGTGAGCAGGACCTTGGGGCACAGGAGCCCGACGACGAAGCGGACCTCTTGAACGCAGGCCTCTCCAATGCGTGGGATGTGGCAACGCGCTATCACGAGTTTAAGACCCGCCCGTCACTCCAAAGGGTCGCCGAACATCTGCGCGAGATTTCAGCAGACGCGATCCTAGAAAAGGCCAGGGGGGTGCTGGGGGCCATCGTTCACCCGAGCGCACAGGTGTCGGCCCCATGGGATCAGGCGCCTGCCGGTGCCGAGGCGCTCGACATTGACCTCGACGAGACGCTTGAGGCCACCCCACAGGAGCTCTGGATGGAGTTTCGCGTGCGTCGCTCGCAGCCCGTGGTGCTCTCGGTCGACACGAGTCTTTCGATGACCGGCGAAAAGCTTGCGCTGACGGCCGTGGCACTTGCCGTCGTTGCTCTGCAGTTTCCAGAGGATCCCATCGGGATCATCGCCTTCGAGAACCGGGCGGTCGTGCTCAAGCGTCCCGAAGAGAGGCTGGACCCAAGGGCGTTGATCTCCCGATTCCTCGATGTGCCGGCTCAGGGCTACACGCATCTCGAGGCCGGGATCCAGGAGGCGCTCGCACAGGTCGACCAGCTCGGCAAGGGGGGCAGGGCGCGCTTGCCGGCTGCAGTCCTCCTCACAGACGGCAAGTATACGGCGGGCAGAGACCCCGCCTACCTGGCTCCGCGCTTTCGACAGCTCCATGTCCTCAAGATGGGGCAGGAGCGATCGAGCCTCTCGCTCTGCCGTGATCTCGCAAGGCGCGGGCACGGTGTTGTGGCCCGTGATCGCGACGATTCTGCGATTCGTCATCGCCGCAGGGGCCGCGGTGATCGGCGTGCGCGTCTTCGACATGGGGCTCGA
>CAIOHW010000036.1 GCA_903858195.1 Oligoflexia bacterium
AGGCCATTATCGAGGGTTGGGCGTCCAATGCGCCGGTGCTCCGCATTGAACCTGGCGACCGGTTTCGTCTCCGCTTTTTGCGCTTTGGTCTCGATCAACGGTTTATCTCCACGATCTGCCATCACCGGGTTCATCGGAACCGTCCTGAGGTATGTCCTCGGCGCACTGATACAGCCCTGGGGGGTGATCCCAGTGCGGAGTGTCCACTTTGCGATGCCATGGGATTGTTCCATGGGAATCATCGTCCCGGTCTAGTCACCAGCTACTGGGCCTACGCGGTGGTCCTAGCCGGGACTTTTCCTGAGCGTTCTAGGCCTAACAATCCGGCCGGTGATGCTTCAACCCGCGGGCGTAGGCCCTACCTTACCAGGGAAACCGATCAAATCTGGCGGCCTCACCGGCTTCGCTTGAGTGCTGGGGCTGTCGTCCAACTGAAGTTTATAGCCCGTGATGAGCCGACAATCTTCAGCTGGGACTGCGGCACTGATTTCGAGTTGGCGGAAACTTTGACACGTTACCAGACCCTTCGGCGGCTGGGGCGGGGTCCTCTCCAGTTGACTCAGGATGCCCGTGGTCAGGAGCGTCAGCGGCTCTCAATAGAGAGTCACCTTGGCGAGCCTCATCTCTACGTCCCCCCGGAGCGAACCATGCATCCAGATGAGCGCAGGTTGCTGCTTCTTCAGGCCGATGCCCGGTTAGCGGCCTTGGGTCGGCTGAAGGGGCGGTCTTTTGGAGACGGCCACCCTGACGAGCCGGGCAACCGGGCACAGCGTCAGAGGCGCGTGGACGCAATGTCCCTTGAACACGATCAAGAGTACCGGGACCTCTACCAACCCGGCTCGAGCGATGGTTCGTCGACGAACCCGCTGCCGGCCAGAGGTCGCACACATCACCTTCAACATCGGCTCCAGACGTTGCTCCAGTACCGCAATGCAATGCGCCGATCCTCCAGGGCCTTTTGGGAGCAGTTCAAGTCTCAATGAGCACCGTTCTACAGCCCTTGAAATCTCCATCGCTATATTTCCAATGAAGACATCCACAACCGATTCCGGTCCTGAGCAAGAGGCCTCCAGTCCTTACTCCGTTGCGCCTGACCTCAAAGGCAAGTCCCGACGAGGAAAGGCCGATGACGCCGCAGCCAGGTCCATTACGGAGGCCAGGGCAAAGAGCCTCCTCAAGGTCGCTACCCTGCAAATCCAAGAGGAGCTGGGTCAGCGCCCGCTCTTCCCTGATCCCCACCAGCAGTTCACCGCTGCCTTGGGTCGGCTTTTCCGGCCTGACGAGTTAGTGACCGTGATCAAGCACTTCCAGGTCGATGACTCCAAGAAGGTCCGTCCGGATGGAAAAGGCATCACGCGATCCGCTGCTGAGTGGATCCAGTCCGGAAATGAGACGTGCACGGTGCCTCAGTGCGACGCTGGTGCCTGGATGATGGTCAACCCCAGCAATGGCCAGGGGATCGAAGATCGTCATGTCACTGACTACCGCTTCCTGCTGCTCGAGTCGGACGGGCTGCCCTTGGAGCTACAGATCGCCATGCTGCGACATCTGCCCCTGCCAATCATTTGTATGACCATGTCAGGTCGCCGATCGATCCACGCAATAGTCGAGGTCGGCGCTCACGATGCGGGTGCCTACAAGGACATTGCTGATGCAATCCTGACCCCACTGAAGGAGTTCGGTTTTGATTCGAGCTGTAGGAATCCCTCCAGGTTGACCCGTGCTCCAGGAGCTGTGCGAAAGCTGGACGTCAAAGCGCCGACTGTGCAGGAGCTGATTTACCTCAGGCCGCCAGCAGTGGGTCCTGCAACTCCCATCGTTGAACCTATCAAGGCGTTGCATGAGCTTTTGAAAAAGGTCTTCGAGTTTCGCACCACGCCTCAAAACCCGAAGCACCAGTTTTACTACGATGGTG
>CAIOHW010000037.1 GCA_903858195.1 Oligoflexia bacterium
CTCTAAATACTAATTCACGCAATATACCTGATGATGCACCGAGAACAGAATGAACCTTATGATAAACTTCACGAATACTAACAACATTAAAATGTAATCCAGCACTTAAAAATACTCCTTGTTGCGAGCGAGCTTTTCAAGCAGCGGGATTGCAGCGCTCCAATCCTCGCGGGAGATCAAGAGCAGCGCCGCACGATAACGGGCGCGCTCGGTGAACTCCGGATTTGAATCGCAGGAAGCCGCTTTTTGGTAGAGGCCGATTGCCGCATCGAGTGACTCGCGTCCGGGCAGGAACTCCTCGAACTTCGAGCCCATGAGCGTTGCCACGCGCACGCTGTTGCACGGCTTCGATTCAAGCACGGCCTTTTCGAGCGCCACAAAGGCATCACGCCGGGGAGTCCGCGAGAAGACCTTTGAGATCGCCGAATCCGAGACTTCTTCCAGCAGATCGAGATCCCCCTCAAGCAGCGCATTCATGACCTGTCGCTGCTCTTCCTGCGGGGTCCGACTGCGGCCGTGCCTCTTTTCAGCGAGGGCCAAAGACGCCGACTCAAGGTCCTCTGCACGGCAATAGAGCGTAGGTGCCCCGCCCTGGCAGCGAGCCCTCCATGCCTCTCTCTCGACACTGGATTTGGGATTGCGCCGAAACCGAATGTACTGGCGTGCATCTTTCCGAAGCTGCTCACGCTCCTCCATCTCGAGAAGCGACAGACCGTCGAGCTTGGAATTCATGATGGCACTGATCCCGGTGGCCAGTTCATCCTCGGGCATAGGTCGAGCCACCGGGCTGGCGGCACCCGCCCAAGGCATCACCACGCCCTGCGCAATGAACAGGACTACGAAGAAAAAACCAAAACGAGATCGACTCGTTAAGCCCACCATCCCTACCGCCATTCCTAAATGATAACAGGGTCTTGTGAGTGAGGCAAAACCGCCCGCAGATTCATTCCTGGTTCTAGAACTCAACGCAACGGGTGGGTACGAGGACATCATCTGAAGCCTCATCGGATGGAGCCCCCCTCGGCTCGACCTAAAAACGCCCCAAAACGGCACTTGGCAAGCATTGGGGGCGAATGTTAACCCAGCACCTCGATTTCAAAAGAGAAAGGATCGAAAAAGACCATGGCAAAAAGACTCCGTGCCAAGCACCAGAAGCGCCGCCACGACCAGGCAACCGCCTACGCCAAGGGCGAGCCCCTGTCCGACCACATGACCCACAAGGTGGCCGTCACGCGCAGCAAACGCGCCCTCAAAAAGAAGGCCTGCCGCATGGCCTAAAGAGCATCAGCGCTGCGTGCGCTTGCTCTTTAAGGCGTCAAAAGGACTTCTTGGCTGACCCTTTACAGAAGCAGGATTCGGGCGCTCGCCCGGGTCCTGCTTTTCTTCGTGTTTTGCGCCTGCTTCGTCGCGCCCCTCCAGTGCGACTCCCGGCTCGGCAGGAAGCCTAGCCCCCGGGCCCGCCCCAAACTGAAGTTCCCGCTCCAGGTCCGCTGGACGGGTGGCCGACTCCTTCGCTGTCTCGAGCGTGATCTTTCCCGCCAGATAGAGTTCAACGAGGTGCCGGTCAAAACCCTGCCCGTCCGCACTCTTCTGCACGAGCTCGATCATCTCCTCGGTTCGCTCCGGCGACTCAATGCAATCCCTCACCGACTGGGTGGCCATCACGATCTCCATGGCGGCAAGCCTGCCACCCTCGCTCGCCGAAACCAGGCGCTGGCTCACGATGGCCGAAAGGTTGTCTGCCAGACGAAGCCTCACGAGCCGCTGCTCCTCGGGCGGAAACAGCGCGATCAGCCTTCCCACCGTCCTGACTGCGTCCTGAGTGTGAACGGTCGAGAGGACGAGGTGCCCGGTCTCCGCAGCCTTGAGGGCCACGGAAACAGTCTCGGGATCGCGCATCTCTCCCACAAGAATCACATCGGGATCTTCGCGAAGCGCTGATCGCAGCGCATCGGCAAAGCCTGCTGTGTCCGAGCCCACTTCGCGCTGGCTCAGGCGGCAGCGGATCGACTCATGAACAAACTCGATCGGATCTTCGATGGTCACGATGTGGCCCGAGCGGCTGCGGTTGATCTCGTGGATCAGGGCCGCCAGCGTCGAGCTCTTTCCAGAGCCCGTGGCACCGGTGACGAGCACGAGCCCGCGCTCGAGGCCCGGAATCCGGGAGAGAAGCGGAGGTAGCTTGAGCTGCTCCAAGGTGGGCGGAGCCTCGGCGATCACGCGAAATACGGCGCCCCAGCTCTGGCTCATGTGCCCACTCAGGCGATACAGATGCGCGCGAAATCGGGCCGAGCCCGGAATGCCGAAAGAAAAATCCAAATCCCGTCCCGAGCCTGCGCCTTCGAGGGCTGAGCTGACCCACTCATCGAGGGCTGAAAGCACCTCACTTGAAGGGCCTTCGCCCTCGGGGCTACACAGCTCTCCGTGGAGGCGAAGCCACACCCTTCCGGGCCCTGACGAAGAGGGCCCTTCGAGATGGAGGTCGCTTGCGCCAAGCGACACGGCGTCACGAAATAGACTCAGGATGCCGGGATGTCCCGGCTGATTGCGGACGGTCTGGGGCATGCCCCCAGCGTGAGGCCGGTGCCTTACTTTTTCAAGGCTGCCGAAACGATCGGCTGGAGCTCGCCGCGCTCGAACATTTCAGTAACGATGTCGCAGCCGCCCACGAACTTGCCGCCCACGAAGATCTGCGGAACAGTGGGCCACTGCGAGTAGTCCTCGAGCGCGTCCCACATCGGATCATCCGAGAGGACATCGAAGCCCTCGAGCTTCGAGACTCCTGAAGCCTTGAGCACCTGCACCGCGCGGGCGGAAAAACCGCACATCGGAAAGTCGGGAGTGCCCTTCATGAAAATATAGACGGGGTTCGACTGGACGAGCTTTTCGATTTCGGTGCGAAGGGGGTGTGCCATGGTTTTCTCCTGTTCCTATTGACGGACCTGCGAAGGGGCGAAAGTGCGGATTGAAAGAGCATGCACCACGCCTGAGTCAATGTCGGCCTGCATGAGTTGCATCACGAGACGGTGCTGTTCGATCATCATCCTTCCCTCGAACACGGGCGAGATGATCGTTGCCTGCCAGTGATCCTGCGTGCCAGTGAGGTCGGTGACCTCGGCACGCGTTCCGGGAGCCAGCGACTCGAGCTTGGATTTGAGTTGATTGGCGGTGAGCAGCATATGGGTCGGACTAGTAACACCCCCCGCCATCCCGGGGCAAGCCCGCTCCCGATCACCGTCCTCGGATAGGCGGCCCACAGCTTGCTCCCCCGTTCCGGGATGATCGACACCCTTCCAACGGAGCTCCCCGTCCTGCCCATCCGCAACACCGTCCTTTTTCCGGGAATCTCAATGCCCCTGGTTGTGGGGCGCTCACGCAGTCTCCAGGCCCTCGAAAAGGCGGAAGCAGCCGGCCGGATGCTCCTCGTGGTGGCCCAGCGCACGATCACCGCCGGGGATCCCGAACCCGGCGACCTGTTCCGAACCGGCACTCTGTGCAAGCTCGAGAACATCTCCACGGGCGAGAACGGCGGTCGGCAGATCGTCGTAACGGGCGTGGCCCGCTACCGCGTGCTCGATTACGTGAGCACGGCCGGCCAGTCCCTCATGGCACGTGGCGAAACCGTGGCCGACCAGGACGGAAGCAACACTGTGCGCACACAAGGGCTCTTTGAGACGCTCAAGACCCTTGCGCTCGAGGTGGTCGAGCTGATGCCGGGCACGACCGAGGCGCTGGTACGCCTGATCGACCGGATGGATGACCCGGCCTACCTGACCCATGTCACCTCGGCCTACCTCAACCTGAACCTCCCCCAGAAGCAGGACCTGCTCGAAACCCTGGACCTCAATTCGCGCATTCAAAAGCTCATTGAGCTGATCGGAAAAGAAAAAGAGGTGCTGGGCATCCAGAAGGAGATCCGCGACAAGATGACCGAGCGACTGGGCAAGGCCCAGCGCGAGGCGATTCTCCGCGAGCAGCTCAAGACCATCCGTGGCGAACTGGGCGAAGAAGGGGCCGAGGAGGTCTCCGACGACCTCGAAGAAAAGCTCAAACGGGCCCATCTGCCCGAGGAAGCCTCCAAGCAGGCCGAAGATGAGCTCAAGCGCCTGAGGCAGCTTCCTTCGGCATCGGCCGAGTATCATGTCGTTCGAAGTTATCTCGAGTGGCTCGCTGCCCTGCCCTGGAGTGTGGCCACCCAGGACCAGCTCGACCTGCCCGGAGCCCGTCGCATCCTCGATGAGGACCATGCGGGATTGGAGTCCGTAAAAAGGCGGATCCTGCAGTTTCTTGCAGTAGCAAGGCTGAAGAACGACCTGAGCGGACCCATTCTCTGCCTCGTGGGCCCCCCGGGCGTCGGGAAGACCTCGCTTGGACAGTCGGTTGCCCGGGCAGTCGGGCGCAAGTTCATCCGCACCTCGCTTGGCGGAGTGCGCGATGAGGCCGAAATCCGGGGACACAGGCGCACCTATGTCGGCGCCATGCCCGGAAGGATCATTCAAAGCATCAAGCGAGCCGGCACGCGAAACCCCGTCATGATGCTCGATGAAATCGACAAGATGCGCGCCGACTTCCAGGGCGACCCCTCGTCGGCGATGCTCGAAGTGCTGGACCCCGAGCAGAACCACAGCTTTGTCGACCATTACATGGACGTTCCCTTCGACCTCTCGCAGGTCTTTTTCATCGCAACGGCAAACGTTCTCGATACCATTCCCCCGCCGCTTCGAGACCGCATGGAAGTGATCGAGGTGAGCGGTTACACCAACGACGAGAAGCTCGTGATCGCCCAGAAGCATCTCTTTCCGAAGCAGCTTCGCGAAAACGGCGTGCAACCCGGACAGCTCGAGATCCCCGAATCAAGCTGGTCAAGCCTCATCACCCACTACACGCGCGAAGCAGGCGTGCGCGAGTTGCAGCGCAAGATCGCAACCCTCATCCGATCGGCGGCCGAAAAACTCGTGGCCGTGCCGCCTCCACCTCTCCCGCTTGTGATCACGCCAGAGAGGCTCCACGAATTTCTCGGCCCACGTAAGTTTGAGCCCGAGGTGGCTGAGCGCACGCCGCGCCCCGGAATGGCAACAGGACTGGCCTGGACGCCCCATGGCGGAGACATCCTGTTCATCGAGGCGGCTCGCATGCCCGGAAAAGGAAGTCTCGTGCTCACCGGCCAGCTCGGGGACGTGATGCGCGAGTCGGCACAGATCGCACTGAGCCTCGCACGCTCGACCCTTCAAGCCCGGGCGGTCGAACCGGGATTCGACTTTGCTCAAAATGACATCCACATCCATGTGCCGGCTGGCGGAATTCCCAAGGACGGACCCTCGGCGGGCGTCACGCTCGTGGCTGCACTCTCGTCCCTGCTCCGAAATCAGGCCATCGACCCGCAACTGGGCATGACAGGCGAGATCACGCTCCGAGGTGTGGTGCTTCCGGTGGGAGGCATCAAAGAGAAGCTGATTGCCGCCCACCGCGCGGGGCTCTCAACGATCCTGCTGCCTGCTCGCAATGCCCCGGATCTCGAGGAGGTTCCGGCAAAAGTGCTCGAAGCTCTCCAGATCGAGTACGTCTCGACGATCGATGATGTCCTTTCGGCGATTTTTCGGCCTCTCGCCCGGGAGGCGGCATGAGCTCCTGGCTCTCTGAGGCCGAAAAGTCGGTCGCCGGGGCAGAGACTCTCTGCATCGGGTGCGCCCGGGCCCTCACGCTGAGGCTCACGACCCTGCTGCTCCACAGACTGGGCGAGCCGCTCGCCTCGCAGCTCGTGGGCCTTCTGCCTGAAAACGAGAGGGGGCTGTTTTCGGGTGCACTCCTTGAGCTTGGCGCAGGCGAGGCTTCGATCGGCTATCCGGACTTCATCGAGCACGCCGCGGCACTCATCCCCGATCCCCAGTGCTCCCATCTGGTCGACTCATTCCTGGCCGGGGTGCACTCAGGTCTTCCTGAGAGCCTCGAGGCCCGCGTGACTTCGGTGCTTCCGCTTGAGCTCAGACTTCCGTTTACCGGCGTTCGACGAACCCCCGTTATTGAGGCAGCCTGAGAAGCGGCCTAAGCCGACCGCTTGCTGCGTCCGCCCACACCCACCTTGGGGCAAAGCGGAGAAACCGGGCAATCGTCGCACAGGGGCTTTCGCGCAGAACACAGGCTTCGCCCATGATCGATGAGCATGTGGTTGGAGATCGTCCACTGATCGCGATCGATGATCTCCATCATCGCGTGCTCGACTTTCACTGGGTCGGTCTCGCGTGTGAATCCCATGCGGCGAACGAGCCTTCCCACGTGCGTATCGACCACGATGCCGGGAATACCAAAGCAATTGCCAAGAACCACGTTTGCCGTCTTGCGACCCACCCCTCGAAGCGCGGTGAGTTCCTCGAGACTGGAGGGCACCTCGCCTCCGTGCCGCTCCACCAATAGCTCTGCCGTCGTCTTGAGGGCCAACGCCTTGTTCTTATAAAAGCCCGTCGAACGGACGAGCGACTCCAGATCCCCAAGCGTTGCCCCTGACATCGCCCGAGCGTCCGGGTACTTTGCAAAGAGCGCAGGCGTGACCTGGTTGACGCGTTCATCCGTGCACTGGGCAGAGAGCATGGTCGCCACCAGAAGCTCAAAGGGATTGCGGTGGATGAGCGCGCAGTGTGCCTCGGGATACAGGCGCCCGAGCACCTTCAAGATCTCGCGCATCCGCAGCAACTGAGCGGATTTCGCTACCTGCGCGCGAGCCATCGGGCAACCTCTTCGACCGGGCGCGAGTTCAGCACAAGACTCTCGGGCATGAGGGCCTTTCGCGCCATCCAGACGCCGTAGCGCGTATCATCGAGGCCTGCCACCTCATGGGCGTCCGGGTTGATCGAGATCATCGTGCTCCGTTTGCGGAGCTCGGCCCCCCAGCGCCAGTCAATATCCAGCCGCTGAGGATGCGA
The DNA here is from genome assembly GCA_903858195.1 of Oligoflexia bacterium. GTDB lineage: Bacteria > Bdellovibrionota > UBA1018 > UBA1018 > UBA1018 > CAIOHW01. The sequence goes on from CAIOHW010000037.1 coordinate 6,918, forward strand.
GTTGAGCTCGATGGCCACGTCATGGCGCGCCGCCTCGGCAATGATCCGTTCGATGTCGATTTCGTAGGGGCGCCGTCCCAAGAGCAGCCTTCCCGTGAGGTGTCCGATGAAGCGGGTGTAGGGGTTCCGGATCGCCTGCACGATGCGCTCGGTCATCGTGTGGCGATCCAGCTCGTGGCGCTGGTGGATCGATGCGATGACAAAGTCAAAGCGCTTGAGGACCGAGTCCGGATAGTCGAGCGATCCGTCCTTCAGAATGTCGCTTTCGATGCCCCAGAAGATCCGAAACCCGGGATGGGTGCGATCGACCTTTTCTTGGAGCTCGCGAATCTCGCGCTCCTGTTCCTTCAGGGCCGCACTCTTCAGGCCCTGCGCGTAGAATGCAGTCTGGCTGTGATCGGAGATCCCGATGTAGCGATAGCCCCGGGCGATGGCCGCCTCGACCATCGCTTCAAGCGAGTCTGCGCCGTCCGAGCGCGTGGTGTGGCAATGAAACACGCCCTGAATGGAGCGCTCCGTGACGAGGCCCGAGAGCCCGGACTTCCCTTCGGTGGTCTTGCGAGCAAGGTCAAGCTCTTCACCCGTCTCCCGAAGTACGGGGTCGATCCAGGGAAGGCCAAGCTCCCGGTAGAAGCCCTCTTCATCGCTCGAATCCCGTGGGCCCTCGGTCGACTCTGGAGTGCCGAGCGCCTTCCAGTGCCCCTCGCCCGCCGTGGTCCTTGCCCACTCGTAGCCCCAGTGCTTTGGATCTGCGAAGCTGGGTTTTACTTCGACCTTGAGAGGCTCTTTTGCAGACGCTTCAGCGATCGCAAGCTCAAGCTCCGAGGTCTTCTTGGCTCTGCTGCGATCGCCTGCGACTTCGACCAAAAGCTCGACAGCATGCACCACTTCGCAGCGGCGGCGAATCTCGCCCGTGAGCTCCACCCTCGCCCCCGTGGCCTTGCGCACACGCTCGGCAAGTGCCTCGGCCTCCATGAGGACTTCGTCGAGCCTGGCCTGCCCCTCCGTAGAATGGAGGAAGGCGATCGAATCGAGGATCTTTTGCTGAAGCTTTTCGCCAAACCCCTTGAGTTTGAGCAGCCGGTTTTCGCGACACGCATACTCGAGCTCCCGCACCGACTCGATGCCAAGCTCCTCGATGAGCTGCTGGGCTTTTTTGGGCCCGAGCCCCGGAATCCGGGTGAGCTCAAGCATCCCGCGAGGAATGGAAGCTTCGAGCTCTTCGAGCGCCTTCGAGCGACCGTGGAGCAGGAACTCGCTGAGCACTTCTGAGATGCCCTTGCCGATCCCCTCAAGCTCAGTCAACGTGCCCTCGCGGGCGCGCTCCTTGAGCTCTGATTCAGGGACCGCGGCAAGCAGGCCAGCCGCTTTTTCAAAAGCGCGCGTCTTGAACGGGTTTTCCCCTTTCAGCTGCATCAGGCGGGCAAACTCCTCGAGGAGCTCAGACGGGCTGTGTCGTACCTTCATGCCGCCTGTTGTAGCACGAAAGCCTTTGTCATCGTGCGATGACAGAAGTAACCTCCCCAGTCATGAAGACCCTTCAAAAAAAGACCCTTCGCCTCTCGTCCGCTTTCGCCATTCTCTCGCTGGTCCTTGCTCAGGCCTCCCTGGCCTGCGGAGACGGCCCCTGCGAAGAGTGTGACGGCAAAAAGGCGGCCCAGAAGACCGAGCAAAAGGCCGAACAGAAAACCGCCTCCGGCCGCAAGGTCAAGTGCTCCAAGTGCGCCGAGCACGGAGATGCCAAGTCCGAGGCCAAGGGCGAGTCCAAGCCCGGCCCCGCGTCCAAGACCTGATTTTCTCCGCACCGGCCTAAGCCATGCCCACTCCCTTCTTTGAGCGGCTGCTGTCGACCCCGACCGCCCCGTACCGTGAGGAGTTCGTCTGCTCGCTTCTCGAGAGTGAGCTTTCGCGCCTCAAGGTCCCCCACTTTCGTGACCCGCACGGAAACCTCATCGCCGGTGCTTCAAGCCCGGCGGCCTATCGAAAGCTGGTCGAAACGCGCTCACAAGAGCCAGTGAGGCTCTTCATCGCTCACATGGACCATCCGGGGTTTCACGGCACCCGATTTCGGCTGCCCACCGAGCTCGAAGTGACCTGGCACGGGGGCTCGCCGGTGGCACACTGCGAGGGTGCAAACGTCTGGCTCGCTTCCACTTCATCACCTGAAATCACGCAGGGCACGCTGATCCAAGTGCAACTGGCACCTCACGGCAAGGCCATTCAATCGGCGGTGGTGCGGCTTGCAGACGCATCACTGCACTCGCAATTTGAGCGAAAGCCCTCGCACCTTTTTGGCGGCTTTGGATTCCGTTCCCCGATCTGGAAGGAACAAGGCTGCTACTACACGAAGGCTGCCGATGACCTCGTGGGCTGCTACGCCATGCTCGATGTGGCGGGCCGGGTCTTCAAGAAGTCCCGGCAAAAAGGCCGAACCCGCTCCGCCGCCCCGATGATCGCGCTGTTTTCACGGGCCGAAGAGGTGGGATTTGTCGGCACGATCGCCCACTTGGAGCTGGGCTGGCTTAAAAGGGCAAGGCGCCCGGTCATTGCCGTGAGCCTCGAAACTTCGCGCACCCTTCCGGGGGCCGACATCGGAAAAGGCCCGGTGGTACGACTCGGGGATCGAAACGGGGTTTTTGACCCGGTGGGTCTCAAGGTGCTTGCCGACCTCGCTGCCAAGCACCTGCCCAACACCCCGGAACGCACCCTCCATCAACGACGCATCATGGATGGAGGCTCCTGCGAGGCCACGGCTGCCACGGCCTACGGGCTTCGGGCGATCGGGCTCTCTGTGCCGCTGGGCAACTACCACAATCAGGGCTACCAGGGCGGCCCCGACTGCCGGGGTCCCGAGGGCCCCGCCCCCGAGTTTGTGCATGAAGACGACGTCAAGGGGCTCCTGGTGCTCGTTCACGCACTGATGCGCCCGGGGCTACCGTGGTCGGATCCGTGGGTGAAGCTTCGTGCCCGATTCAAAAAGTCGACCATTGGACTTCGCAAGTACGCTCCAAGAACTGGCTCCTAGCCCGGTTCCGCGATACAACCGCGGGCATGTCTAAGCCCATCCAGATTGGTATCAATGGTTTTGGAAGAATTGGTCGCAAGGTCCTGCGCCTTGCCCTGCACAACGACGCAGTCGAGGTGGTCGGAATCAACGACCTCAGCTCGCCCGAGCAGATCGCCCACCTCTTCAAGTACGACTCGGTCCACGGCCGAGTGGCCGATGACGTCAGGATCGAAAGCGGCCACCTCCTGGTCGGTCGCCACAAGATCCGCCTCACCGCAGAAAAGAATCCCGAGGCCCTGAACTGGGGGGGTGTGGGCGCAACGCTCGTTCACGAGTGCACGGGCATCTTCACTGATCGCGAAAAGGCTGCCATGCACCTCAAGGCAGGCGCCAAGCGCGTGATCATCTCGGCTCCCTCGAAGGATGCCGACGCGACCTTCTGCATGGGCGTGAACGAATCCACCTACGATGCCTCGAAGCATGTGATCGTGAGCAACGCTTCGTGCACGACCAACTGCCTGGCTCCGCTCGTCAAGGTTCTCGATGACAGCTTTGGGGTCGTCCGAGGCACCATGCTCACCGTGCACAGCTACACCAACGACCAGCAGCTTCTTGACCTTCCCCACAAGGACCCGAGGCGTGCGCGCGCGGCTGCGCTCTCGCAAATTCCTACCACCACGGGGGCAGCCAAGGCCGTGGGACTCGTGCTACCCCACCTCAAAGGCAAGCTCGATGGGCTCGCCATCCGCGTGCCCACTCCCAACGTCTCGATGGTCGACTTCACCTGCGAGCTGAAGCAAAAGACCACGCGCGACGAGATCAACGCACGCTTCAAGGCCGCCTCCGAGGGCCCGATGAAGGGAGTCCTCGGCTTCGAGACCGCGCCGCTCGTCTCGATCGACTACAACGGATGCCTCAACAGCTCGACGATCGACGCCGAGCTCACGTCCGTGCTCGACGGAAACTTCGTCAAAGTGGTGAGCTGGTACGACAACGAGAGCGGCTTCTCGCAGCGCATGCTCGACCTCTCGATGCTCATGGCAAAAAAAGGTCTGTAAAAGGAAAACCCAATGAGCTCGCTCAATCCGACGATCATCCAGAGCATCCGTGACCTCGACCTGAAGGGAAAGGCCGTCTTCCTGCGCCTCGATTTGAATGTCCCGCTCACGGACCCCGATGCACAGGGAAACCGAAGTGTGGCCGATGACAACCGGATCCGCGAGGCCCTGCCCACGATCCGGCTCGCCAAGGAAAAGGGCGCAAAGATCATCATCGCCTCGCACCTCGGTCGCCCGGACGGCAAGGTCAAGCGCGAGTTCTCACTCGAGCCGGTGGCCGCACATCTTGCGACCCTGCTTGGCGAAGACGTCACTCTTGCCGATGACTGCATCGGCGAGGGCATCGAACTCATGGCAGGGAGCCTGAAAAACGGCCAGATCATGATGCTCGAAAACCTGCGCTTCCACGCGGGCGAGGAAGCGAACGACACCGCCTTTGCCCAGAACCTCGCCAAACTCGCGCAGATCTACATCAATGATGC
>CAIOHW010000038.1 GCA_903858195.1 Oligoflexia bacterium
CCAGCCTCGGCCGAGCCGCTGCACCCGAGGAGGCCGGGTGATGCTCTGGTGGTGGGATCCCACCTTCTTGACCCGACTACGGGGGCGCTGGAGGTGCGGGTGGATGGCTACTTTGAGCGCGGCTATGACATTTATGTGAACGGAACGGTGCTGGGCGGCGGACGAGCGATCCCATTTCAGTCCATCCAGAGGCGCGATGATTCGGGCGACCGGACTTTTAACTTGGAAATCCCCCTGTTCGAAGAGGCCGAGGAGCCTTGTGGCGAGTTTCATGGCGAATCGCTTGAACTCAAGGTGCGGCTTGCGGGCATCTCGCGTGCCGAAGTCATCCAGGGGATCCTCACCGTCGAAACTGCCGATGACCATTGCGGCCCGATGCGGATGCGTCGCTGGGTGGCGCTTTTTCCGAAGTCCATGGCGGTTCGAAGTGGAAGGATTCTCCCTGTTTCCGGGGAGAGGGTGCTCAGCACCAGGGCCGAGCCGCTCGGCCAGACACTCGTGCTCCAGCCCGCGGCTGGCGGGGATTTCCGGTCGCTTCAATCACGCACGCTTTCCAAGACCGATGGCACGGTCGCCATCGAACTTCAGTCGCTGGATTTCAATGCAGGTGACTACACTCTCAAGGGTAATTGGGGCGGGGTACCGTTTGCCTCGACGTATCGCATCGACAACCGTGCGGGTCTGATGACTTTTCCAATCCAGCTGGTTCGCCAGGAGTACCCATGCGGCGATGTGCATATCGAAACCGCAAGGCTTGTGCTCGCTCCTGCTGCCGATGGCATGCTTGAGCTTCGAGAGGCCTCCATGCAGGTGGAGTGGACCAACGATGACTGCCATCTGTCGCGCAAGTTCGAGTCGCTCGAGCTCGAGCAAAGGGCGAATTTTCGGGCCACTTTGCGGCCGAGGCACCTCCAGGATTTCAAGCGCATCGGAGCGCGAACGTTGAATCCTCTCGACGGCTCGGTGGTGCTCGACCTCCAAGCCATGGAGTTTGAAGGCGAGCAGTGGATCCTCAAGGGGTTCTGGGGTTCAGTCCCTTTCATTGGCAAAAGCTATCAGCAGGAGGCCTCGGGCCCGGTTTGGTTCGCGTTTGAAGTTTATCGAAAAGAGTCGCCCTGCGCCGAGGGTGACTACGAAACAGTCGAGCTCGTTGTGGCCTCGGATTCGCAGGGAAGGTTCAGGCTTGAAGAAGCCGGCCTTCGAGTCGAGAGCACCGCAGATAGCTGCCATCTCTCCCCGAAGGGCGAGACCATCAGCCTGGTCTTTTAAAAAGAGCCAGGGCTTTGGCCTTTTGCGCCTGATGATCGATCATGGGCGAGCGGGGCAGATGGATCTCGTCTGCCGATAGGTCGGCCAGTTCGGGCACATGGGCACGAATGTAGGTCCCATCCGGGTCGAATCGCTTCGATTGAAGCTCAGGATTGAAGATTCGAAAGTACGGCTGCGGATCGCAGCCGGTGGAGGCCGCCCATTGCCAGCCGCCATTATTGGGAGCCAGATCACCGTCGAGAAGCTCCTTCATGAAGTGGTTTTCTCCCCAGCGCCAGTCAATGAGCAGGTCTTTGGTGAGAAATGAGGCCACGATCATGCGCACGCGGTTGTGCATCCAGCCCGTGTTCTTGAGCTGCCTCATTCCGGCATCGACGATCGGATAGCCCGTGCGGCCCTCCTTCCAGGCCTCAAACCAGTCTTTGCGGTTCTCCCACGCCAGATCGGCGTAGTGCGGCAGGAAAGCGGTTTTTTCGACATCCGGGCGATGCCACAAGATCGAGTAGTAAAACTCGCGCCAGACGATCTCCTTCAAGAACTTGGTCGGACCGCGATCTGACTTGAGCGGAGTGGCTTCAAGTCCGAGGTGGGCGATGACTTGTGCCGGCGTGAGCGATCCGTTCTTGAAGAACATCGCCAGTTTCGAGGTTCCGTCGATGGAGGGAATGTCTCGTTGGTCTCCGTAGGAATCGAGTGCCGATTTGAACTGGTTGAGCCGCTCAAATGCCGCAATGGATCCGGCGCGTGGGATCTCGATTGTGACCTGCTTGCGATTTTGGGCGATGAACTCCTCGAGGGCATCACCCGGGGGGAGCGGAAAGGGTGCTGCTGCTTGAGCCCATGCTTTTTTCCAAGTCAGGTTGAAGACTTTTTCGGGACTCTTGCCAGAGGCGCGCGCTCTCAAAAGGGCGAGTCCCTTTTTTTGCGCCTGGATTCGTTCCTGAAATTCCTCGGCCTTGAAGGTTTCGAACCAGCGCTTCGCAAAGGGTGAGTAGACCTGGTAAAAATTGGCTCCGCTTGCGGGCCTGCCGATCTCCTGGGGCTCGATCACGAGGTGGTCGCGTTCGGTGTGTACGCGGATGCCGGCTTTTTCCTGCAGCCACTCAGTCACGGCTGCATCCCGCTCTCGTGCAAAAGGCTCGTAATCCCGATTGAACGAAACGGTGGCGGGCAGGGGTCTGCCACCCTGCTTGAGCGATTCAACAATGCGCTCGAATGCCTCCTGCGGCCGGCAATCCACGACCCAAAGGTCTGAGCCCATCTCCCTGAGTTCGGCTGCAAGCTCCCTCATGGTCTCCATGAAGAAAGCAAATCGGTTGTGCGAGAAATCAGGCCGCGAAAGGAACTTCGAGTCAAAGCAGAACAGGCCCACGACCCGGCCGTCATGCTTCTTGAAGCTGGCTTGAAGCGCCGGGTTGCCCGCTACCCTGAGGTCGCGCCTGAACCAGTGGACTCCCCAGTCCTGCCCACTCATAACGACTGCTTGGCTGCCATGAGGATCGCGTCCAGCTCGTCGAGTGTCTCGATGTAGCGGGCCGGCCTCTGGGTGGCGATCGCCACGCGGTTCTGTGCGCGCGCCACGGCGCCACCGATCCAGAGAGCGGATGCGGGATGCAGGTGTCGATCGAGATCGGCAAAGTAGCCGCGCCACGGCTGTTTGAGCTCGGACTCATGGAGATCGGCGGTGCCCACGAGCAGCACGGGGCAGCCGAGACGGTTGACCGCCTGGGCGAGGTCGACGGCCGGAAGGTTGGGGCCCAGGTACTGCACCGACCAGCCCTCGCTTGCGGCGAGGATCGCGCTGAGCAGGATGCCAAACTCATGGAGATCGCCCTCGGGGCTTGCCAGAGCAATGCGGCGCGAACCCGCCTTCTCGGCGTTTCCGTCATTCAAGGTCTGCATCATCTGACCGAGCTGGTCACCGAGGAGTGAAGAGAGCGCGTGCTCCTGGGAGATGGTCATGCGGCCATCGGACACCTCGCGTCCCACCGCACGCATCAGGGGAACGCAAATCCCAAAGACAAAGCTCCGGATATCAAAGCGGATGCGCGCCTTGGAAAGCAGACGGCCCATCTGGGGCAGATCAAAGCGCAGAAGGGCTTCAACGATCTCGTCAATCGCGGGCTGGCAGTCAGCGGCTCCCCGGGCGGGGGATTCGACGCTGGCTCCCGGCGACGGCTGGATCAGGGCATGCGTGTGTTCGGTGAGTAGGACCTTGAGTTCCTCCATTGGGAGGTTTGCCACCATTCGGATGGTGTGCCCCTGATTGACCAGCACTCCGAGGAGCTTCAGTCGCTCAACGTCGCCCATGGTGTAGGTCCGATGTCCGGTGTCGGTGCGGGCGGGATTGACTGCAGAATAGCGCCGCTCCCAGGCACGGATGGTGTGTTCAGAAAGTCCTGAAAGATGAGAGACGGCTTTGATGTTGAGATTCTCTCGCTCGAATGCAGTACCCATGTTGTCCACTCCAGTATCGTTGTTTTCTAGTAAGATAGCCCACTTTATCCCTAGTTGTCAAATAGGTGTCAAACACAAGAGTTTGACAAAGGAGGGCTCACGAAGGTATTGTCAGGCAAGAGGTGAAGCTTATGTCTCGATCAGGTCCGCAGTCGCAAGAGCCCCAAAACGAGCTTTTGGTTCAAGATAGTTTGAACTATCGAGAAAAAATGGATCACGCTCTGGAGAGCAGCGAGCAGTATGCCATGGCTGCATCGCTGATCCTGCGCGCCTCCGGAGAGGACTCGGGCCGGGAAGGACTTGAGCGCACTCCTGAGCGCTTTCGCAAGGCGATGCTCCACCTGCTGTCGGGCTATGAAAAGTCGCCTGCCGAGGTGGTTGGTGAGGGTGTTTTCAAGGCCGAGGGGCAGGGTCTCGTGTCGGTCCGGGATGTCGAGTTCTACAGCCTCTGCGAACACCACATGCTGCCCTTCTGGGGAAAAGCCTCGGTGGCCTACTATCCGAGGCGCAAGATCCTCGGGCTCTCCAAGATTCCGAGGCTTGTGGATCTGTTTGCGCGGCGATTCCAGGTCCAGGAACGTCTGACTGACCAGCTCGCGCAGGCGATGCTTGAGCTACTGTCGCCGCGTGCAGTGGCGGTGCGTGTGAGCGCCTGCCACCTCTGCATGATGATGCGCGGGGTGGAAAAGCAGAACTCGCACACCGTGACTGAGGCTTCGCGCGGCCTCGACAAACTCACCGAGATCGAGGTCTCGAGGCTGTGGAAGTCGCTCGAGTAGGGCGCTCGGCTGAAAGCCCGGCGATCCAACCCTCGGTGCGGGCTTTGGGCTGGTTGGGTGCGAGGAGCAGGCCTTTTGCCTCTAGAAGGAATCCGCCGAAGGCAAGCACCGCCGCATCGGCCAGGTCCGCATCGGCCGAGATCCGGCGAGCGGTTTCGGGAGATAGCAGCACACCCTGCTCTTTGAGGTGCGTGGCGAGTTTTGCGGGAGCGCGGGTTTTGAAACCTAGATATTCGCGCCAGATGAGGGAGGGATAGCCTTCATGAATCTTTGCTCCAGCCTTCTTCGGCTGATCCATGGGCCAAAGTTGCACGGAGTCGCGGAGCCGCGAGAGCTCTCGCCAGATCCGGTAGGTGCCAGTCTGGATGTTCTTTTGAAAGGGGTGCCTTCTAAAAACGGAGTTCGCCCCCGCAAGACGCTCGGCTTCGCGCTCGGGATAGGGGCGACGGCCGTCTCGTGCAGGCCATCCCTGCTCGAGGATTTCGGCAAAGAACTGCTCCGCAGCCTTGCGCCCGAATGGGGCGCAGGGGTTTTCCCGCTCGAGCTCTCTCAGTCGTCCGAGCGATGCCTCGAAGCCGTGGCTCTTTTGAATCTCGGAGGGAAGCCCGAGCACACAGTCAACCAGGACGGTGAGATCTCCGGGCGGGCTCCCGGTGATCTTTGCCATGAGCTCGGGGTCGAAGCCTGCGAGACCCTCGGGGATGATCTCGAGCCTCCGGCTTTCAGGGTGGAACCAGGCCATGGGAAGCGGCCGGGGCAGGTGGGGCTGACCCGGCTTGCAAGCGCCAGTCTGGTCGATTCCCACGAAAATCCGGCTGCTTTTCATGCTGCGATCCCTAACCAAGCTGGACGGCAAAGTCACCCGGAGGGCAAATTTTCATGATCCGCTACCCACAGGAATATGAGGCAAAGTCCCGCTCCGGTTCGGGAATGGAGTCGAAGTGGAGCTCTCAGGCGGGAGTCTCGCCTGAACTGGTGTGCGCGATTCCTCCCGAATTTGAGGGGCCTGGCGGCGGTAGCTCCCCTGAAGACTTTTACGCGCTTGCGCTTTTGAACTGCTTTGTTGCCACCTTCAAGGTGTTTGCCGCCAAGAGTCGCCTCGACTACCGCGAGATTGAAGCGCGAGGCGTGCTCACAGTGGATCGCGACGAGAAGGGTATTCCCTGGATGGCGCGATTTAGGCTTGCGGCCACCGTGAGTGGAGCCGCTGATGCGGACCGCATGATCGCGCTCCTCGAAAAAACCTCGCGCTCGTGCATGATCCTGAACTCGGTGAAGACCGAAAAGACCTTCGAATTTGGAGTGAGGCCCTGACTATGAAACTGAAGAAAATCCTGCCCCGGTTCCTGATGTTTTCCGTCGCAGTTGCAGTTGCACAAGCAGCCCCGTCGGGATTTTATTCCCAGACGGCAACCGACATGTCGGGGAAGCCGGCAGCCCTTTCGGTCTATTCAGGCAAGGTGGCCCTTGTGGTCAACACGGCTTCCCGCTGTGGGTACACCGGCCAGTACGAGGGTCTCCAAAAGCTACAGAGCAAGTACCGTGACCGGGGGCTCGTGGTGCTCGGTTTCCCGAGCAACGATTTTCTCGGGCAGGAGCCCGGATCCAATGCCGAGATTCGGCTTTTCTGCGAGAAAACCTACAAGGTCGATTTTCCTCTCTTCAATAAAGACCATGTGAAGGGCCGCTCAAAACAGGCGGTCTACCAGTGGCTGACCGAAGGCCCTCAAAAGGAGTTTCATGGCGAGATTGGTTGGAACTTTGAAAAGTTCCTGATCAGCCGCGATGGCAGAATCGTGGGTCGCTTCAAGCCCGGCGTTGACCCGGAAGATGCTGATCTCGTGAAGAAGCTTGAGGCCGCGCTGGGCGCCCGCTAGCTGCGCCAGCCGGAGAGGTCGACCCCGGTGAGCGCAATGATGCCTTCGACTGCATCTTCTGCCCCCTGGATGAGGGCCCCCATCGCCTGGGTGCGCTCTTCGTCGAGGTCGATTGACTTCAACTCGCGCGCGGGGGTGTTCTTCAGGCTTCGAAAAGCCGCCTGAATCCGGCCGAGCATGCGCTTTTCTCGACCGCGCAAAACATTCAATATGACGGCCGTCGTGTCGGGGTTTGCGACAAAAAGCTCGGTGCCGCGCTGGCTCTTGCCAGCACGAAGAATCACCTCGTACTCGAGAAGGTCGGACAGGGTCATGCTGACGAGCGCCTTCGAGATGCCCAGCCGATCCATGAACTCGGCGGCATCCATGGGGTGAGCAGACAGGTAAAGGTGGGTCCACAGGCGGCCATGGACCCGCTTGAACCCCCAGTACTCGATGAACTCTCCCACCTGTTCGGCAAGGTCCTGAAGTTCTGGGTGCTTGGGCATGTGCCAGTCCTAGAACATTTCCCACGGCTGTTCAATTCTTCGTGAAGTCCTCTGGCGTTTGATTTACCGTGGTCCCAAAATCAACCCCGATCTGAGGAGAACTGACCGTGAAGAAATTGAGCCTTGCAGTCTTGTCCGCACTTTTTGCCATTTCGATGACGCTGGTGTCGTGCACCAAGAAGGAAGCCGCTCCTGAAGCTGCTCCCGCGGCACAGGCGCCTGCCGCCGAGGCAGCTCCCGCAGAACCCAAGGCCACGCCGGATCTCGAGATCATGGTCGGAACCGACGGTGACAACATGGCCTTTGATAAGAAGGAATTCGAAGTGAAGGCGGGCTCAACCGTGAAGCTCGTGTTCAAGAACAATGCAAAGGCCGGTGGCTTGCAGCATAACCTCATGGTCGTAAAGGCCGGAACCGAGTCTGAAGTGGCCAATGCGGCAGTGGCAGCCGGCAATGACAAGGGCTGGGTCCCTCAGGGTAACGCCAATGTCATGGTCACGACCAAGCTCGTGGATCCGGGCCAAACCGACAGCGTCGTCTTCGTGGCTCCTGCTGCAGGCGACTATCCGTACATCTGCACTTTTCCCGGTCATGCCATGGTCATGAAGGGCGTGATGCACTCAAAGTAAGCTTGAGTGAAGGCTGGCCTGAGGCCAGGTTTTGTTCAGGGCCCGGGGCCACGCAGGCTTCGGGCCCTGTTCTTTTCTCAAGTTCATGGTATCTTAAACTCATGTCCGCACTGAGTGTGTACTTCGACGGTCATTGCCGGGTCTGCGCCCACGAGATTTCCATTTATCGCAGGCGGGACCGGGAGTCGCGCGTGCGCTGGGTCGACATCATGGATCCCCATTTCTCGGCCGAGGCCGAGGGGCTGGATCCCTCGAGGGTGCATCGCGAGCTCCATGCCCGCCGTGCCGATGGGGGGCTGGCAGTCGGAGTGGACGCTTTCATCGAAATCTGGAAGGTGATCCCCGGATTCAGTGCCCTGGCGCGTCTGGCCGGTCAGGCCTGGAGCAGGCCGCTTCTTGACTTGGGATATCAAGCGTTTACCCGGGTTCGCCCTTACCTTCCTCGAAAGGCCGGGGGAGTTTCCTGCGAAGACGGCACTTGCGACTTGAGGCGCTGATCCGATCTTCCGATCCGGGAGAAGATGAGATCCTGCCTTCCGAGAATCGCTTCCGCATTGGCCCTCGTGGCCTGTGTCAGCCTCCTGACGGATTCGGCTTCCTGGGCTGCTGAGGGTCCTTCGTGCACTCGCAGGTTTGCCGCCCTCATTGAAGATGAGGCTCATCTGCTCCTCTCCCAGAAACGGGCTGCTCAGTGGGAGCGCTATCATGCCCTTCTGGCGAAGGAGATCACGGCCGAATCCTCCCCCCTGCTTTTACGCAGAAAGGTCAGGGCATGGGCAAACGACATGGTCGATGCCTACTCCGACCTCGAGCCGGCGTTTCCCAAGCGCGACTTCCAGGAGTTCCTTGAAGCCGATTTGGCAACCCTCCCTCCCGGCACCTCGGGGAGCATGGGCGAGTTCATGGAGAAGAGCTACGCCAGGTTCATCGCCAAGTATCGCGTCGAATCCGTCGAGCTTCTTGAGCGGGCTCAAAAATTCAAGGATTACGGGCGTGCACTGGCTGCGCGTTGCGGACCTGTGCCTGAGTGCTACTCCGCAGAGCTCGTGCGCCTCCCGGGCTGGATCACCGACACCGTCAAGGGCTCATGTCTGGCGCTGAGTCCACAGGCGGTTCGCGATCTTGCCAGAGACCTTGGAGTTTCTCTTGCGGTGATGGGCACCTATTTTGGCACCCAGACCAGCGGTCAAATGAAGGACTTTCCGTTTGCCTTCCTCATCAACGGCGTCTTTTGGAGTACTGCCTTTGCCGAGATGAGCTGCCGAAAGGCCGTGGCCGCCGCCCCCACGCTTCCGTTTGCCAGATCATTGAGCGACGCAAAAATGCCGACTTGGGGACAGCAGGTCGTCAAGTCGGTCAAGGAAGAGGTCGCCGACTGGCGTTGGTATCCGGCCATGGCCGCAACTTCGGTGGGGCTCGCCTATTGGTTCGATGTTCTGAACGACCGCGATAGACCCGCGGATTATTACGGATGGAAGTGGAGTTTTTCAGTGCTCTACAACTCGACCACGGGGCCGGTTCGCAGGGTGCTGTTGGTCGATCCCCTCTTCAAGCGGGCGTTTCCCTCGCTCGGCAGGTGGGTGAGCGAACAGGTCGCAGCAGGCAAGCTTGGGGAGATCATGGTCAGAACCACGAGTTCGGGAACGGACTATGGACTGCGATATCAGGAGTGGATCTTCTGGGGATTGCTCTATGACCGGTACATGGAATCCGTGATGGGAAACGGGCGCCCCAAGTAGCGCTTGACCGCAGGGCATTGTGCGCGTGATGAAACGCCGTGACCGGCCGCCTGAATTTCCAGATTGAAGTCGAAGCCCCCGGCTCCCGTGCCCGGGCCGGCCGACTTCGTACTTTGCATTCCGAGGTACTGACCCCGGTCTTCATGCCCGTGGGAACCCAGGCCACGGTGCGCGCCCAGACCTTCGATACACTTGAGAGCCTGGGAGCGCAGGTCCTGCTGGCCAACACCTATCACCTGATGCTCAGGCCAGGCATCGAAGTCTTCCAGAAGCTGGGCGGAATCCACGAGTTCAACGGCTGGAAGAAGTCCGTGCTCACCGACTCGGGTGGTTTCCAGATCTTTTCGCTTCCTCGAATGGGGGGCGCTTTTTCGATCAACGACGAGCAGGGCGCGGTGTTTCGAAGTCACGTGGATGGCTCCAGGGTCGAGCTCACGCCCGAGCGCAGCATCGAGATGCAACGGGCGATCGGAAGCGACATCATGATGGTGCTCGACCAGTGCGTGCCCTCAACCTGCGATCATGCAACGGCGCTCGACGCACTGTCGCGCACGCATCGCTGGGCCAGGCGGAGCCTCGCTGCGCGTGGCGACTCGCCGCAGTCGCTCTTTGGCATCGTGCAGGGGGCGTGCTTTGAGGATTTGAGGCGCATCAGCGCAGCCCAGATCACCGAGCTTCCGTTTGATGGATTTGCCATCGGTGGGCTTGCCGTTGGTGAGAGCAAGAGCGAGCGTGAGGATTTTACCGAGCTCACGGCCTCGCTCCTGCCCCGCGATCTTCCGCGCTACCTCATGGGTGTGGGCACGCCGATCGACCTGCTCGA
>CAIOHW010000039.1 GCA_903858195.1 Oligoflexia bacterium
CATCACCGTGAGCGGATTGCCTGCGGTTTCTATGTACACTTTGGGAGGCTGTTGCTCGAGATCCTCATGATGTTCTCGCGCCGCTGGAATTCGTGGGCGCGTGAACACGTGGTCCTGCACGGGCTCGAGAACTGGGAACAGGCCCATGCCCAGGGGCGCGGAGTGATCGTCGTTTCAAGCCATCTCGGAAACTGGGAAGCCATGGCTGCAGGAGTCATGCTGTCTGGAGCAGACGGGCTTATCGTCACGAAACACCTCAAGCCCGAGTGGATCCACCGTGAGATGGAGCGAAACCGCTTGCGCACAGGAGTGAAGGGGACCTACGAGCCCAGGACCCTCCGCGATGTGCTGGCGCACCTGAAAAAAGGTGGAACGGTGGGCTTTGTCATCGATCAATATGCGGGTCCGCCCATCGGCATCCGTGTGCCCTTTTTCGGGGTGCCCGTGGGCACGCTTTCAGCGCCTGCGATTGTGGCCGGTCGTACGGGTGCGGTGGTCCTTGCCGCTTCGTGCACCCGAGATGAGCACGGCCGGCTCCATGTTTCGTTCAGCAAGCCGTTCGAGGGGCTCAGCGGAAACTCACCGCGTGAGATCGCCAGCCGCTTGGCGCTTTGGGTGGAAGAGATCGAGAAGAGTGTCAGAAAATCTCCGGAGCAGTGGCTGTGGTCGCATCGGCGCTTCAAGGGGGATCTTTCGCCGCTGAAACCCGGCGAGTGGGACCAGCCCAGGGAGCGGCCGCCCGCCAGCCACCGGGGCTAACGGTGTGGAATAGCGTTCCCATTGGGGGCATAATTCCAACATGTTTTCGTCGTCCCGACTCGCAGCAGGTACGGCCTTGTGGCTGGTGCTCGGTATCCTTTCCAGTTGTGCCGGAAGTTCACTGAAACGGCTGGATGGAAGTTCCGAAATTCCTGAGGAACTTGCCAAGGATCTCGGCCAGTTCGAGGTGAAGGATGATGCTTCTTCTGTTGCGAAGGTCCCGTCTCCGCCAGCATCCGTGTCTCCGTCCGCTGCGGCGGTTCCCGGGCCAATTGCATCTCCAGCGTCCCCTAAGAAGATTCGCAAGAAGAACGCGACCCAGCCCGCCTTTGAATACCCCTTTCGCAGAGCCGCGCATGAGCCCATCCGGGTAGGTGAGCGGCTCGTCTATGAGATCTCCTACCTCGGCATGACGGCAGGCATCTTTGATCTCTCCGTGCAGCCCTTCAAGGAGATCAACCAGCGCAAGGTCTTCCATGTGCTGGGCAAGGCGCGAAGCTCGAGCGTATTTTCTCTTTTCTATCGCCTCAATGACAGCATTGAGACTTTCATCGACCATGATGGGGTTTTTCCCCATCGCTTCCAGATCCTGCTCGACGAGTCGAAGCAGAAGCGCAACTCGATGGAGCTCTACGAGCCCGAAAAGGCCAGGACCTTTTATTGGAGCCGCTGGGACCATCACAAGCGCGGCTATAATGAAGTGAAAAAGTTCTTTCCGATGAGGCCACTCTCGCAGGACAGCCTGTCGAGCCTGTACTACATGCGCAACATACCGCTGCCTGATGGGGCGCAGGCGACATTTCCAGTGATCTCGGAAGGCAAGAACTGGGATGCCGTGATCACGGTGGTTCGGCGCGAGATGCTGGACACGCCGATGGGGCGCATGCGTGCCGTCGTGCTCAAGCTTGAGACCAAGTATCAGGGAATTCTCAAGAAGCAGGGAGACAGCTTTATCTGGCTCTCTGACGACGATCGACGGTTCATGCTCAGGCTCGAGGCCAAAGTGAAGATCGGGACGATCGTGGCAAAGCTCGCGTCGATCGAAGCGGGAAAACTCTCGAGCGGCGAGGTGCAGCCTGTGGGCAAGATTCTTCCGCCCTCGGGATCGGACGAGGTCCTTCCTCCGGCGACGGGCGCGAGAAGACGGCGATGAGGATTCTTGTGCGTGCGCCCAACTGGATTGGCGACCAGGTCATGGCGTATCCGTTTTTTTATTTTCTGAGGAAGCGCTATCCACGTGCCACGATCACATCGGTGTGTGTGCCCTGGGTGCAGGACCTGCAGTTTAGAAACCTGGTGGACGAGGTGGTCGTCGTGCAGCCTCCGCTGGCGCATGAGAGGTCGCTCTGGAGCCGCTTTCGATCGCTTGAGCGTGTGTCCACTGAGCTCAGGCGCCGCGGCCCGTGGGATCTGGGAATTTCGCTTCCTAACTCGCTCGGTACTGCATGGACCCTCTGGCGTGCAGGCGTTCGCCAAAGGAGAGGCTACGCCCTTGAGGGTCGAGGCTTGCTGTTGAATGACGCACGCGAGTGGCCCGAGTTGCGAAATCCTGCGCTCCAGCGGCACAGGGTGCAGGCTTACGTGGATCTGCTCGCAGACGAGCGCGGCCCAGCGCCGGATGTCAGGGGGTTCTGGGGAACGCCTCCTGAAAATGAGCTCGACCCTTGGACTCCTGGCGAACTCGATCGTTTTCCAGCGGCAACTGCCTGGCCGGGAGTGGAGCCCCTCGAGCCTCCCGAGGAGCCCTATTGGGTGCTGGCTCCAGGCGCCACTGCGGATTCGCGCCGCTGGACTGAGGATCGCTTTTCTGCGCTCGCACGCCGGGTGGCCGCAGAGACGGGCTGGAGCGGAATCATCGTGGGTGGCCCGAAGGAGGCACCCATCGCCTCGCGCCTGAAGGAGGATCGGCAGGCGCGACTCCGCGACTGGACTGCCCGCGGGCCGGTGACGTCTCTTCATCAAATCTTTTCGAATGCACGCTTCACCGTGACCAATGAGTCGGGACTGGCGCATGTGGCATCGCTCTGCGGTTCTCCCGTGCAGATTGTGTGCGGGGCCGCCGACCCGAGGCGCACAAAACCCATCGGGCCCGGGCGCGTTCAGGTCAGCGTGAATGCCGTCGAGTGCTGGCCGTGCGAAAAGAATACCTGCTCGCAGCAGGGGGATCGATATCTTCAGTGCCTCAAGGGCATCCATGAGCGGGATGTGTGGGATGAAATCTCCAAGGGATTGCGAGGGAATCCATGATCGAGCCCAATCCGGGCGAGCAGGACATCGAACTGCTTGCGGACCAGATCCGCGGGGTCGCACCCATGCTCCATCTCTGCCTCACGCATTCCTGGGGTGGTCTGGAACAGACCGCGGCCGATGATGCCCTCGAACTGGCCCGGCAGGGACTTGCGATTCGCGTGGCCTGCCTTCAGGGAAGCCCGCTTCACGAGTACCTGGTGCACCATGAGCGCGAGGCGGAGTCCTTGCAGGTGGTTCCGCTCGATTTTTCTCCCCGTGATTTCCTGGATTTCAATTTTCGCAAGTTCCTGCACCGTCAGCTTGCCGAGGGAGTGATGCTGGTCCACTCGCAGCAGATTGCCCTGCTCTGGAATCTCTCGCCCTGGCTGTGGTCGAGGCCGCGCGTGGCGCTCTTTGCATCGCGCTACCTGATTTCCGAGCAGGACAAGCGAAACTTCTTCCAGCGGGCGATCTACACGAGGCTCGATGGTTTGCTGGTGATGAGTGAGTCGCTCAGAAACAACGTGCTCGCCACCCATCCGATCCGCGACCGCCGGGTGAGGCTGGTGAGTCCGGGGCTCGACTTTTCACGTTTTGATCCGGCCCGCGTGGACCCCCAGCTCAAGCGCGCCGCCTGGGGCGTGGATGCCGATACCAAGGTGATCGGTCTTGTGGGCAGGATTCATCCCAACAAGGGACAGGAGACGCTCATCAAAGCCGCAGCAGGGCTACTCAAGCCCTCGGTGAGCGGTCGGACGAAGGGCCTTCCCAAGCTCAAATTCGTCATGGTGGGCGAGGAGACGCTGGGCTCCACGCAGGAATACCTCAATGAGCTTCGGGCCATGGTGCAGCAGTTCCGGATCCAGGATCATGTGGTGTTTTCGGGCTATGAGGAGAATCTCCCCGAGGTCATGGGTGCGCTGGACCTGCTGGTCATGCCTTCGCGGCAGGAGAGTTTTGGACTGGTGGCGCTCGAGGCCATGGCCATGCGCTGCCCGGTCATCCTTTCGGATGTGGGGAGCGCCCGCGAGTGGGTGGGCGAGCAGGAGTTCGGCCTGGCAGTGAGGCCGGAGGACGCCTTCGATCTCCAGAGGCAGATTCGTTTCATTTTAGAGCGTCCTGACTTGGCGCAGCAAATGGGCACCCAGGCACGCGAAAGAGCCATCGCCAGATTTGGTAAAAAGAATCGTCTTTTCAAGGTTTTGACCCTCTATGAGAGGGCGCTCAAGGTGCGTCAGTCCCTGAGTTGACTTGCTGCCTCCCCTTGGGTACACCCGGTGAGCCCTAAACGGGCAAAAAGGGAGTGATTTCGGGCACCAGCCTGCCTTGCGGGCCGCCCGGGACACTGTTCCTTCGAAAGGTAATAGTAAGCACTACATGGTCAGTAAACAAACCGCCGGCACCGAGGCTTCCGGCAAATTGGCAAAGCCTCTCCCCAATCAAAAGTGGATGGATGAATTCGCATCCTACACGGATTCAGAAGATACCAAGGCCCCCAGGATCAACGTCGAAGAAGACTTCGCCGAGCTCTTTGAAGCCTCCCAGGCTCAGCAGGAGATCAAGGAAGGTGAAGTGGTCGACGGCACCATCGTCAACGTGAGCCCCGAGTGGGCCACCGTCGACATTGGTTACAAGTGCGAAGGCCTGGTTCCCCTGCACGAGTTCAAGGACGCCCAGGGCGTCGCGCACGTGAATGTCGGCGATGTCGTCGCCGTCTATCTCGAGCGCATGGAAATGGATAACGGCTTCATGCTCCTCTCGAAGGACAAGGCAGAGATCATCCGCGCATGGGATGAAATCTCGGCCGCCTGCGAGAAGGATCAGTTGGTCGAAGGCACCGTGATCGCGAAGGTCAAGGGTGGGCTTTCGGTCGACATCGGCGTCAAGGCGTTCCTGCCCGGAAGCCAGATCGACACCAAGCCGATCAAGAACCTCGACAAGTTCCTTGGCAAGAAGTTCAAGTTCAAGATCATCAAGTTCAACAAGAAGCGCGGCAACATCGTGCTTTCTCGTCGTGCGGTGGTCTCGCAGGAGCGCGAGCTCCAGCGTGCTGAAACCCTTGCCAACATCCAGGAAGGCCTGATTGTCACCGGAACGGTCAAGAACATCACCGAATACGGTGCGTTCATCGACCTCGGCGGCATGGACGGCCTCCTCCACATCACCGACATGAGCTGGGGCCGCATCAAGCACCCGAGCGAATTGTTCTCGGTGGGTGACGAGATCAAGGTCAAGGTCCTCAAGTACGACCGTGAAAAGGAACGCGTCAGCCTCGGGCTCAAGCAGGTCACTGCAAACCCCTGGGATGAAGCCGAATACAAGTTCCCGGTCGGCCGCATCGTCAAGGGCAAGGTCGTGAGCCTGAAGGACTACGGCGCTTTCGTTGAGCTGGAAGACGGCATTGAAGGCCTCATCCACGTCTCTGAAATGTCGTGGACCGAGCGCGTCAAGCACCCCTCCAAGCTCATCAACGTGGGCGACGAAGTGGAATGCAAGGTTCTCGAAGTCGATTCGAAGAACAAGCGCATCAGCCTCGGCCTCAAGCAGCTCCAGAATAACCCCTGGGACGAACTTGAGATCAAGCATCCTGTCGGCACTCAGGTGGATGGCGAAGTCAAGTCGGTCACCGACTTTGGCGTGTTCGTCGACATCGGTCTCGGCATCGACGGCCTCG
>CAIOHW010000040.1 GCA_903858195.1 Oligoflexia bacterium
CATGGGGTTATTCCCGTGGTTTCGCTTCAGATTGTGCATCTCGCGGTTGAGCGCCTCCTTGTCGTTGGAGTACCGCTCACGGATCTTTTGGAGCTGCGGCTGCAGCGTGGCCATCTGCTTCATGCTTTTCACGCTTTTATACGTGAGAGGATAGAGCAGGATCTTGAGCACGGTGGTCAACGCGATGATCGCCAGACCGTAGTTCTTCAGGAACGAAAACAGCCAGTTCATGAAGTTCAGGATCGGGTACGCAATGACAGTAAGCCACCCGAAGTCGACCGCATTTACGAGGCTCGGGCTCACCTTCTTGAGAAGCGCTGTCTGCTTGGGTCCGAAATAGACACGGACGGGGATCACCGAGCTTTCGCCCGCGACTGGATAAACGAGGCTGACGCGGTTTGCGCCGGTCGAAAGCGGCTGTACCAGCGCCCGCGTGGCGTTGGTCGGGTCGGCCGCCCCGAGCAGAAAGTAGCGATCCTCCACTCCGATCCACTTCGCAGGAAGCAGCACGTCCGTGAGCGTCGCTCCTTCTTGTGCGGGCATCGTTTCGACAGATTCGCCTGCCATATAGACGAGCTTTCGATCTGCAGGCTGTCCGGATCCGGCTTCGAACGGTGCCACCAATGAAACGAATGCGTGCTTGGGAATGGCCTTTTTGAAGCTGATCTTCCAGAGCACGTCGATGAACGAGTCCTTGGGATCGGCCGTCAACATGCGCTCGACTGCGATCGAGTCGTTTTCAAAGCTCCAGCGCCACTGCGAGTCCGACTTGCGCTCGAGTTTTCCCACGGCCCTACCCAAAAAGCCGTACTCCGCATGGTCGACTGTAAGGTCAAGCTGAGGCAGCTCGCCCACCACTTGGCTTGCGCTGATCTCGTCGTGCGCTGCTCGATAGGTCCAACCCTCGATCACCTGCGCGCCATTGCCGATGCGTAGTTCTGCGTTGGCCAGCGCAAGGGTCTGCGTTTCGCGCGCCTGAACGGGCGCCTGTTCGGCCGACGCGACGGCTGTGTCGGCCTTGGTCGCCTCAGGTGCGGCCTGGCTCGAAGCGGCCGGCGCAGGCTGCTGATATTTCTCGAGGACAAACTTCTGCCAAGCGAGAAAAATTCCAAAGCTGATCAGAACGGCCAACAGGGTGCGACGATCCATGCAAGCCTTCTACTTCCGGCCGGGCTTGCGGTCCACTGCAGCCCACGGGTGGCAGGTAGAAATCCTACGAATCGCTGCCCAGCCCCCCCTGAGCCAGCCGTGTTCCTGAACCTGCCTGAGGCCATACTCACTGCAACTGGGGTCGTGCCGACAGGCTTGCGCCCCGCCGCCGCCTGACAGGGCCTGAATGAAGGGAAAAATGAAGATCCGATAAAAGCGCCACAAGAGGTGTGCGACCTTTTGCCGGCTCATCACGACCTGACTACGGGCTTGGACTTCACCGGCACGGGCTTGCGCTGGAGCAGCTCGGTTGAAAGCTCCATGGCAACCCTGCGGGCGTGCAACTTTGCAGGTCGTTCTACTCTTTGGATGACTACATTGTAGTCGTAAGAGCCGAGGCCGGGAGCCAGTCGGCGAACGCTCTCGCGGACCCGGCGCCGGATGTCGTTTCTTTCAACGGATGAAAGACGGACCTTGAAGGTCACGCCCAAGCGAAAATGGCCCAGCGTATTTTGCCGGCGAAATACCGAACTCAGGGCGAGACGATACACCTCGCTGCCCGTAAAGAACTGCAAGAACTCGCGGCGATGGTGGAGGCGATTGGAAAAGCCGAGCGAAAAACTGCCCCGCAGACCGGGGACCGAGAAGCCCGACTTACTTTCCAGCGACACTCGGCGTCAGCCGCTTGCGGCCCTTGGCGCGACGGCTCTTGAGCACAGTGCGACCACCGGTGGTTTCCATCCGTGCACGGAATCCATGGCGACGGCGGCGTTTCGTGCGGCTAGGCTGATACGTACGTTTCATAAGGTGGAAGGATCTATTCGATTATTCCCCGCGTTGTCAAGCTCTGGGGCCCATGCTAGGAGCCTCACTCTCTCACGATGTCCAGAAACGGCTTTGATATCGATCCATCCCAGTTCCCGGAGCTCTGGAGGGCGGCCCTGCTGATCATCCAGCAGCGCGTCACGCCCGAACAGGTCCGGGCTTGGATTGCTTCGCTCCGATTTCTGGGTACCCGTCATGAAAACGAGGGCTGGAGCGTCCGGCTGGCCAGCGGCACCCAATGGCAGCGCAATTGGGTCGTCGAACACCACCAAACCATCATCGAAGACGCTTTTACCCAGATCCTGGGTGCCCCTGCCCGCATTTCGATCGAAGTGATCCCGGGGGAGGCCCTTGAGACATCGGCTCCTTTGGATCCCCCGATTCAAGCCCCTCAAGCTCAGCGCTCCCCCTCCACTCCAATGATGGAGGAGCGCCCGTTCGAGCCGGTTTTTGCGACTTCTCACGAGGACAGGATCGATCCTGAGCATAAGTTCGACAACTACGTCGTGGGGGCCAGCAACCAATTTGCCCATGCCTCGGCTATTGCTGTGGCTGAGAAGCCTGCGCAAGAATACAACCCCCTCTTCCTCTACAGCGCCCCGGGCCTCGGCAAGACCCATCTGCTGCACGCCATCGCCAATCATTTCAGGAGCCGCAAACCGCAGGCCAAGGTCGCCTACCTGTCTGCCGAGCAGTTCGTGAATGAAATGGTCGAAGCCGTTAAGACGCAGCAGATGACCCGTTTCCGGAACAAGTATCGAAACAGCTACGACATGATCCTCATCGACGACATCCAGTTCCTGGCCGGAAAGGAAAGAAGCGAGGAGGAGTTCTTCCACACCTTCAATGCGCTCCATAGTTCGAAGCGCCAGATCGTGGTCACGAGCGACCGTCCCCCAAAAGAAATCAAGGAACTCGAGGAGCGCGTAAAGACCCGCTTTCTCTGCGGTCTTGTGGCTGACATCCAAGCCCCTGAAATCGAGACGCGGATTGCAATCCTCAGGTCCAAGGCTGAGCGGGACGATGTCTACCTTCCAGATGAAGTGGCAACCTTCCTTGCCACCCACATCAAGTCCAATGTCCGCGAGCTCGAAGGAACCTTGATCAAACTCAAGGCACAGGCGTCGCTAACGGGGGCTGAAATTTCGCTCGAGATGGCTCGCCGTGAACTGAAGATCGCCGAGGAGGAGCTTGCTCCCACTTTCACCGTCGAGAGCATCCAGGCGGCGGTTGCGCGCCACTATCACCTCAAGATTCACGACTTGAAGGGAGCCAGTCGCGCCCGTGTAGTGGCCCGACCCCGGCAAATCGCAATCTACCTGACCCGAAAGTACACTGAGCTTGGGCTCAAGGAGATCGGCGCACACTTCGGCGGCAGGGACCACTCCACCGTCCTTCATGCCTGTGAGACGATCGAAACAGGCATGGAATCAGACCCCGCCATCCGCGAAGCGGTCGAAGGCATCCAGAACCTGCTTTGACGCGGCGGGTGGTCTCTTTTAAGCCCGACTGGATCGGTTTTCTGTGCGCCGCGTGTGGAAAAGTCCGCCCACTGGCTGTGGAAAACCCGCCATCGCAGGAGCTATTTCTTGAAGCGGGTGTGGATAAGTGAAAATCGCTCCGCAAGCGAGCCTCACGATTCCAAGGGATTTCGGAGCCTTAGGAACTCTCCACAAATCCACATTTCTAAATCCGATTCGAGCCGAAAATTCCCTACTCCTGGATGGGCTTCCGTCGCCGCAGTGTGGAAAAGCCCCAAAAACCCCCTCGGGGACACACCGAGCAACCCTAAAGACCGACCATCTTACTCGTTCTTGACGAATTCTTCCCAACTGCGCTGGGGAAAACTTGTGGGTAACCCTCGTCAGACGACAAAGGCGGATTTCATCCCCAAAAACAGGCTCGTTCTCCCAATCCAATCCACGCATTTTGCACGATGTAAAATGCAATCAAATCAGATGATTAAGCCTGTTATCCACTTATCCACGTCCCC
>CAIOHW010000041.1 GCA_903858195.1 Oligoflexia bacterium
GGTGGCGACATGGTCGATGTTCACGCCCAGCAGAATCGGGGCTTCGAGGTGCCTCATGCGAGCCTGGCCCGGATCTCGGATGCAATCGCCTCGGCAAGCTCACGGATCAGTGCCGCATCCTCGCCTTCGACGAGAACCCTGCAAAGGGGTTCGGTGCCCGAGAAGCGCACGAAAACCCTGCCGCGATCGGCCAGCTTCTGCTCAGCCAGGCGGATGGCCGCCTGCACGGTGGGAAGCGCATCGAGCTTTTCACGGCGTGAGATCCGGACATCGGCACGCGCCTGCGGAAACAGTCGGATCGCCTTCTTTAGCTCCGAGAGCTTGCGGCCCGTGCGCTTCATGGCTTCGAGAACCTTGAGGGCGGCGACAATTCCGTCTCCCGTGGTCGACTGGTCGAGAAAGATGATGTGCCCGGACTGCTCGCCGCCGAGATTGAAGCCGTTCTTTCGCATGGTGTCCACGACATGGCGGTCTCCCACCTGGGCGCGAACCATGGCGATTCCCTGCTCTTTGAGGGTGAGCTCAAGGCCGAGATTGGACATGGGAGTAGTGACCACGGTGTTCTTGGCAAGGGTCCCTTCCTTGGCCATCTGGAGGGCGAGGATTCCGATGATCTGGTCACCGTCAACGATCTCGCCGTTCTCATCGCTCATGATGCAGCGGTCGCCATCTCCGTCCAGCGCGATGCCGACATCCGCCCGGTAATGGATTGTGTGACCGCAGATCCCCTCGGGGTGCAGGGCTCCGCATTGGTCGTTGATGTTGAGGCCGTTTGGCGAAGATCCGAACTTGATGACCTCGGCGCCGAGCTCCTCGAACACCATGGGTGCGACCTTGTAGGCAGCACCATTTGCGGAATCCAGCGCGATGCGAAGGCCCATCAGATCGAGATCCCGGGCAAACAGGGCCTTAAGGAAGACGAGATAGCGGTTGTGAATGTCGTCGAGACGAAATGCCTTTCCGACCAGATCGCCATCAGGCCTCTGCTTGTCGAGTTCAGGCCTGGCGTGTGGATCCAGCACGAGACGCTCAATCTCATGCTCCAGTTCGTCCGGGAGCTTGTAGCCATCGGCTGAAAAAATCTTGATCCCGTTGTCATGATAGGGATTGTGCGATGCCGAGATCATGATGCCCGCATCGGCGCGCATGCTCTGGGTGACAAAAGCCACCCCGGGCGTCGAAAGCGGCCCGATCAGGATGACGTCCGCCCCCATCGAGCAAATCCCCGAGGCGAGCGCATTTTCGATCATGTAGCCCGAAAGCCTCGTATCCTTGCCCACCACGATCTTGAGGCGCCGGACGGGCTTGCTCGACTCAAGGGGCTTGAGCCCCACCGGGAGCGTGCTGCGCCCCAGGCTGATGGGTTTCGTGCGAAGCACGTGAGCAACGGCACGGCCGACGGCCATTGCGATCTCACCTGTCATCGGAAACTGATTGGCCATCCCACGGATGCCATCGGTACCAAAGAGTCTTTCTAAATGGGCTGCCATGGTGCCACTTTTGGCACGGCGCCGGCGCTCAGTACAATGTCAATTTGACCGTGTCAGGAATGGTCCTGACGAGTTGGACGTTGGGAGGAAGGATGATGTGGACCGGCTCATTCGATGAGCCCTTGGAACGCCCCGAAGCCCGAATCTCGCCGTAGACCTGGGCGCGGTCGAGTTTGCGCAGGTCAGCGGGCAACGCCCGTACCATGGCCGTCACCGTGGCAGGCTCCAGCTTCGCCTTGTGTCGGGACAGGACCTTGAGGGCCACATTCTTGATCTTGAAGTTGGCACTCACCCCTTCGACCGTGATGCGCACCCGGGTCGCCGGATCCGCGGACTCAAGACCTGTGCCGAGAAGATC
The DNA here is from genome assembly GCA_903858195.1 of Oligoflexia bacterium. Classification (GTDB taxonomy): domain Bacteria; phylum Bdellovibrionota; class UBA1018; order UBA1018; family UBA1018; genus CAIOHW01. The sequence goes on from CAIOHW010000041.1 coordinate 1,849, forward strand.
AAACGCCACTTCGCGCTCTTCGCTTCCGGTGACGGTGGCAAGATCGATGGGAGCGGTGGAGACTTCAACCAGCCCGGCCATCCGCGACTCCGGTCCCGAAACACTCACGGCTGGAGGCACGGCCTCGAGCTGGGTGATCTGGAGTCCGGCCGGCGCCTCGCCGCTCGTCCTGACCTTGACGGCAAGACTGCGCGTGACCAGGGCCTCGGTCTTGATGATCAGGGCATTGGGAGTCACCCCGACCACCCGAACCCCGATGGGAAGTCGAATTTGGTCAGAGAAAAATCGATGTGTAACGATACCGGGCTGGGTTCCGACCAGGTTGATTCGGATGGGTTCGTAGCGACGATTCAGGGCAGTACGTAGAGCCGCCTTAGGGCCAGCCAGACGGAAGGTCACCCGCTCGGGCAGATCATTGGCAACCACGAGATCCGATGAGGTCACGACCTCGAGCGCAATCTCCTTGTTCTCCTCGACCACCCCGGAGCCCAGCACGACCACCCAGAGCACGAGAGCGATCAGAACTGAGACCAGTTTGGTGGGCAGGTTCTGGGTCAGGGCGTCCCAAAGCGCCTCGAATGGACGTTCCATGCTTCAGCCGCTCCCCCCACCGACTTGCCTGCCGGCTTCAGGGTCGGACTTCACCCATGAAAGGATCCTGGAGAGCGGGCTCTTGCGTCCGCGACTCAGATCCATCAGTGCCACAAGGCTGCGGGCGAGTTCCTGCTCATCGAGGTTGGTCATGAGCCTGCCGTTCTTGACCAGATGGGCCTCGCCCGCCTCTTCAGAAACGAGCACCACGATGGCATCGGCGTCCTCGGTGATACCAAGGGCCGCCCGATGCCGCGTACCGAGGCGTTTATCGATGTTCGGGTCTTTCGAGAGCGGCAGGAAGCAGCCGGCCGCGGCAAGCCTCCCGCTGGTGATGATGACTGCTCCGTCGTGCAGGGGCGAGCTCTCGTGAAAAATCGAGTACAGCACTTCGGCATTGACCTTGGCATCGATGCGCGACCCCGTATCGATGAAGTTCTTGAGGCCCGTTTCGCGCTCGAGAACAATCAGTGCTCCGATTTTTTCCTGCGCCAGGCGATGTGCGGCACGTGCGATCTCGTCGATCATGGCACGCTCCTCCTCCGCCGATGCCGTCGAAAAGAATGGGTTCTTTCCGACGTTGGTGAGCGCCTTTCGGAGGTCGTCCTGGAAGAGGACGATCACGATCAGGAAAAGGTAGTCAAAGAAGTACGAGAGCACCCAGTGCGTCGTAGTGAACTCGAGCGCCACCGAGGCGAAAAACCCGATCCCGAGGATCCCAAGCCCCGTGAGCATCTGCATGGCGCGAGTGCCCTTGATGAGCAGGATAAGTCGATACACCAGGAACGCAACAATCCCGATGTCGAACAGGTCACTCGTCCGAAAGCTGCCCTTGAGCTGTTGGATCAGGTCGATCACGGCAGGTCGTGGTTCAGGCCGGCTGCGGTGCCGGGGCCGCCCCGGGGGCTCCATCCGTTTCGGAGCTCGTGCCTGTGGACGGGGTGCCCACTGCTCCGGTGTCAGTCTTGGCTGCCCGAACGATCTTCTCGCCCCGAGCGATCGTGTCGACCTCGGCTCCATCCACCGTTTCATGCTCCAGGAGCGCCTGCGCGAGGGCATGCAGAACGGTGATGTTGGTCTCGAGGATGTCGCGGGCCCGACGGTAGTTGCGCTCGACGATATCGCGGATCTCCCGGTCGATCGTCTGTGCGGTCTGTTCGGAGTAATCCCGGTGCTGCGAGATTTCACGACCGAGGAAGATGGCCTCTTCCTTTCGGCCA
>CAIOHW010000042.1 GCA_903858195.1 Oligoflexia bacterium
CGGGTACTGCCGACACCGAGGCCACCGAATTCAAGCAGATCTACAAGCTTGATGTGACGGTGATCCCGACCAACAAGCCTGCGATCCGAAAGGACGAGGCTGACGTCATCTATAAATCCGAGGCTGGAAAGCTCAAGTCGATCGTCGAGGACATCCGCGAGAAGCAGAAGCAGGGCCAGCCCGTACTCGTGGGCACGATCTCGGTCGAGAAGTCCGAGCGCCTCTCCGAGCTCCTCACGCGCGAAAAGATTCCCCACAAGGTCCTGAACGCCAAGCAGCACGAGCGCGAAGCCGAGATCGTGGCACAGGCCGGACGCAAGGGTGCCGTCACGATCTCCACCAACATGGCCGGACGCGGAACCGATATCTTGCTCGGAGGCGACCCCGAGAAACTTGCACGTGCAGCCGTAGGCCCGATCCGGGCTGACGCTCCGGCGGAAGAACAGGAAGCGCACGCCAAGGCCATCGAAGAGGCCCTTCGCAAGTGGGCGACCTCCTGCGAAGCCGAACGCATTGAAGTGAAGCAGCTTGGCGGCCTTTATGTGCTCGGGACCGAGCGCCACGAATCGCGCCGCATCGACAACCAGCTCAGGGGCCGTTCAGGCCGCCAGGGCGACCCGGGGATGAGCCGGTTCTACCTCTCGCTCGAAGACGACCTCATGCGCATCTTTGGCGGGGTCAACATCGCCCGCTTCATGGAGGAAGACCTCCCGATCGAGCACCCCTGGATCAACAAGGCGATTGCCAATGCCCAGAAAAAGGTTGAAGGCCACAACTACGACATCCGAAAGCACCTGCTCGAATACGACGACGTGATGAACCAGCAGCGCAAGGTCGTCTACGCCTGGCGCCGCGAGGTCCTTGCGCGCGAAAACCTTCGCGACATGGTCTTTTCGATGGTCGACGAGCTTGCCGGCGTGATCGCCGAGGACTTCTTTCCGGGCGGCAAGCTCCGCCGTGTGAACGGCCACCCCCAGCTCGACTTGCGCGAGCTCAATGACGCCCTCACGGTCATGTTTGCGCTACCCGCGCACCTCGAAGAGCGCGACATCAGTCCGTTCACGGGCGGAGGGCTCAAGAAGAAGATCCTCGAGCTCTCCCACGCAGCCTACCAGGCCAAGGAAGGAGCGCTCGGCACCGACAACGTCCGCCAGATCGAGAAGATGGTGCTCCTCAGCACGATCGACCACCTTTGGAAGGACCACCTGCTTGCGATGGACCACCTGCGCGAGGGCGTGGGCCTGCAGGGCTACGGTCAAAAAGACCCCCTGATCGTCTACAAGAAGGAAGGCTTCCGCTTCTTCGAGATGATGATGGGCCAGATCACGGGTGACGTGATTCGAAAGCTCTTCAGCGTGCAGCTTGCCCCCCAGGAAGAGCTCCCGCTCGAGGACTTCCAGCCGGGATTCGAAGAACCCAAGATGCAGTACAACCTGACGGCCGACGGCGAGCTCGTCCCGAGCGCACCGACCGCTCCGGCGGCTGCTGCGCCGGCTCCGCTTCAGGCTGCGCCGCGCTTTGATGCCGATGCGGCACTGCGGGCCAAGGCCCCGCGCCAGATCGCCCTCTCGCGTGGCGGAGGTGGCGGCGACCTGCTGGCAGGCGTCGCACCGGCTCCCGCCGAAAAGGCCGGACGAAACGACCCCTGCCCCTGCGGAAGCGGCAAGAAATACAAGAAGTGCCATGGCTGAGAACCCCGGTCAGCCACCTGAAAACTGGTTTGACTGGGATGACTCCAAGCCAGCAGAGGATGCGGGCGTGCCGGCCATGCAGGCCGAGCCGCTCCCCGTTCTAGCGCCCGAGTCTACGCCCGAACCTGCGCCTGAGCCGTCTGGCTTTCCTGAGGCGCCTTTCGAGCCCGCCCCTGACTCGCTTGCCGAGGCCTCCGAGTCGGTTCCCGCCTCAGCTCCCGCACCCCTTCCTGCCGAGCGCCCCTTCACCCTGCTGATCGAGGGGACATTCACTTCCGAGGACCGCGAAAAGCTCCTCGAGCTGCTGTCTCGTGAGAACTTTGGGATCCGCGAAGTCGACCTCGAGCCGCAGTGGGAGGCGGGCCGACTGCTCCTGCCCCAGATCAGCGAGTACGCTGCCATGCGCGTGGCGCAGGTGCTGCGCGAGGGAAATCTCGAACTCAAACTTGAGCCCGCCGGCTCGGGGGCAAGTTCGCTTGAGAGCTCAAGCGAACCATTCCGAACCTGGCAGCCTGGCTCACCGATTCATCCGGCAGAACAGATCCCGGTCACCTCGCTCGACCACCTCGGCCCGGGCCACTCAGCCGATGATTGGGAAGCCATCGATACGCTGCTGGCCACCGGCAGGCTCATGGAGCCTGAATGGAAGGCCTCGCAGACCGATGCCTTTTCTCGCCTGGTCGAAGCGCTCAAGCGCGAACTTCGCTACCGTGCACACATTCGCAGGGCCGAGGCCCTGATTCGTTTCAAGGCCGAGATCCTCTCGGGCCCCTGGCAGGAGAGTCAGGAGTGCCGCGTGCAGGTCAGTGCCCTGGCGATCAGGAAGTCGCCTCTCCCGTCAGCTTGAGCGCACCCCGAGCCACTGCGCTCGAGAGCGCTGCCGAGAGGCGCCCCTCATCCTCCGAACTCAACTGGATGAACGAAACACCGATGCGTGCCGGATTGCCGGGCGAATTCCAACGCACCTGACAGACAAACTGCTGGGCTGCCCTGCCCATCTCAGGCTCAAGCGGAGTCTGGGCAAAGCTCACCCTCAGATCAAACACCGAGCCCTGAGGCGGGCAGTGCTGGCTCTCGATCATGAGCCCCTGGACTGAAATATCGATCAGCCTGCCGGGAAGCCGAATGCGCTGGTCCACAAGCACCGGGTCGTTGTGCAGGAACTCAAGCTCCACGTCCGAATTGAGCCCATAGCGCGGGTACCGCCGGCGCACGGCCGGATCGACATAATCATCGCCCTCGCGAGCCCCTCGCTCAAAGAACTGGGCATCGGGCCGGTTCTTCATGAAATAGCGGCAGCGCCTCACGTACTCAATGGCCACCATGTCCTGGGGAAACTGCTTGAGGCAGGCCCTGAAACCCTCGAGTGCGCTCAGAAACTCGCGCCGCGAGTAGGCCAGGATCGAAGACTGAAAGAGTTCCTTGGTCGCTGACTTGGCCTCGCGAATGGGCTCCGGATCTCCGGTAAAAATCTCCATGATCCGGGCGGGCTGCTTTCGCCCGCGCACTCGCAGGTGGTCGACGAAACGGCTCTCGGCTCTCCAGAGCCCGTCAGGCATGCGATCAAAAGTCGCGTCCGAAACGAGGATCTGCGCGCCCATCAGCTTGGTGAGCTTTTCGATGCGGGCACAGAGGTTGACCTGATCACCGAGCACCGTGCTTGAGACGCGGTCCTCGGATCCGAGGGCGGCAAACACTACGGGGCCTGAGTTGATTCCCACCCCCACCCTGAGGCTAAAGCCCGGCAGCTGCAGCAGACGCTGGATGGCGACGGCCGTGGCCACGGCATTCTCGGCGCCCTGCTCGCCCTCAAATACGGCCATGAACGAGTCACCGCTGAAGTTGTCGACAAAACCGTGGTTCTCGGACACGAGCGGCACGATCTTTTCAAAGAGCTTGGTCAGTCCATCGACCACTCCGGCCGTACCGCGCTCTTCGGCAAAGGTGGTGAAGCCGCGCACGTCGAGAAACATCACGGTGAGATCGGCCGAGTCGATCACTCCGGTCTCGACCTTGCGGGTCTTGAAGATGCGCTCCTGAAACTGCCGGGGCACGAAGCGCAAAAAAAGCTCGTTCAGGTCATTGAGCTCGCGGGTGCGCTCGAGCACCTTCGACTCAAGCTCTCGATTGGCCTCAACCACCGCCTCGGTTGCTCTCTGATGCCGATCCCAGGCTTTGAGGCGCGCCCGGAGCTGGGTCGGATGAATGGGCTTTTGCAGCAAGTCCGAGCCGCCACTCGAGATGCAGGCCTCCATCCAGCGGCCGGAGCCAAAGCCCGTCAGGACCAGTATGGGAACCCTGCCGCCTGCTTGGCGTGCACTCCGAGCCTGGAGCGCCGCAGATAGATCCTGAATCAGGGGCACCTGCTCGATCTCCAGTTGAACCGGATCGGAGGGCTCTCCCGGATCCACCAGCACCAGATCCCATTCGCCGGAATCGGCGGCAAGCGCCGATAGCCAGTCTGACTCAGGGCTCCAACACGTGGGCTCATAGCCCCACTCGCCGAGCCAGCGCACCAGCGCCTGCTGCCAGGCCGGGTCGCCATCGAGAACGAGAATGCGCGGTTTGCGATCCATCTTCTTGAGGGTAACCCCGGACCAGCCTACAGTGAAGGCCGATGTGCGGACGTTACATGCTCACCCCAAGCACCGAGACCCTCCTCAGGCAGTACCACGCGAGCCTGCTCGAACCCCTCGAGTGGACACCCCGCTACAACATCGCCCCCACCCAGCTCGCACCCGTGGTCGTAGCCGATGAATCGGGAGCGAGGCTGCTCAGGCTCATGCGCTGGGGCCTGATCCCGTCCTGGTCCAAGGACGAGTCGTTTGCATCCAAGACCATCAATTGCCGGTCCGAAACGGCGCACGAAAAGCCTTCGTTTCGAAGCGCCTTCCAGTCGCGCCGATGCATCGTTCCGCTCTCGGGCTTCTATGAGTGGAAGCCCGGAGCGCCGGGATCAAAAGAGCGAAAGACTCCCCACCTCATCCACCCCGCGCGATCGGCAGAAGACCGCACTCTTGCGGTAGCTGGGCTTTGGGAGAGTTGGAAAGCCCGTGACGCCGAGGGCAGGCAGACGGGCGAGATCCTCGACACCTTCACGCTGCTCACGACCAGCGCAAGCCCCTTCATCCAGCCGCTTCATGACCGCATGCCTCGCATCTTGGGCGCTCGCGAGCAGGAGGAGTGGATGGATCCTTCCACCCCTGCCGCACGGCTCAGGACTCTGGCCACTGCTCCCTATTCGGGAGAGGATCTGGCCATGCACCCGGTCTCGGCACGAGTGAACTCTCCCCGAAACGAGGGACCCACGCTTGCGGCACCCGTCTCGCCCAAGGCCTCGAGTCTGCCTGCCTTGCTGGCTGCGCTCTCGGTCGCAACTCTGTCTGGCGCGCTCTCGGCCTGCGCACTCACTCCCACGCGTCCCTGCACGGCGGGCGGCGACATCAGCTGGCGGTCTTCAGTTGCCAAGGATGGCAACATCGTGGGTGACAAGCACTGTCTGCAAAAGCAGGGGCCGGATGGTCGCTTTCGCAACCACGGCGAGTACAAGGTCACCTACCCCGGGGGGCGCAAGGCCCTCGAAGGGCGCTTTGAGAACGGTAAGAAAGAAGGCTTCTGGTCCGAGTACAACGAAAAGGGCGAGAAGATCGCCGAACGCTACTACGAAGGCGGTGTTGAAAAATCCCCGCCTGCCGGGGCCCGTCCGTGACCGTGCGCTTTGCGCCCTCGCCCACAGGACGCTTCCACGTCGGCAATCTGCGCACCGCCTGGATCTCGCAGGAGATCGCACGAACGAGGGGACTTCCGTGGTGGGTGCGGTTCGAGGATATCGATCAGCCCCGTGTGGTGCCCGGAGCCCTCGAGCAGCAGCTCGAAGATCTGCAAAGCCTTGGCCTTCGGCCCGATCACATCGAAGTGCAGAGCGCGAACCACGCCCTGCACCACCAGGCGCTGCTCGATCTGATCGCCTCGGGTGCTGTTTTTCCGTGCATCTGCTCGCGGCGCGAAGTCGAGCAGGAATTGGCCACGGCCGGCTCTGCCCCGAACCATCCC
>CAIOHW010000043.1 GCA_903858195.1 Oligoflexia bacterium
AGCCTGCCGCCAGCAATGCTGGAGCGGAAAGGGCCAGGGCGCTACTCCGGGCGCTAGCCCGGGCATGACGATGACCGAGTGTCTGAAGAGATGCGATCCGCCGAGGTGACTCCATCCACGAACCATCGACCAGACCGAATATTTAGGATAGATCATCCGGCAAGGCGGACAGTCGATCATGAACGCAAACTCAGACCTGAACTCGATCCGATATTTCGTGCAAGTCATCGAATCCGGGAGCTTCACCGAAGCGGCCCGCACGCTTGGCGTCCCCAAATCCACGATCAGCGACAAGGTGGCGGACCTCGAAGAGCAGCTCGGCGTGACCCTCCTCACCCGCACCACTCGAAAGCTCAGGCTCACTGACGCGGGATCTGCCTACTTTGGCAGGGCGGAGGCAGCACTTGCCGAGCTCAGGTCGGCGCGCGAGGAGGCCTCCCGGCACCAGGAGCATCCCACGGGCGTGCTCCGCATCACGACACCGGCCGAACATGTGACCGATGGAATCGCGCTCGCGGTGGCTGAGTACAAAAAGCGTTTTCCGGATGTCAGGGTCGAAGTCGACTTCAGCAACCGCGAAGTCGACCTCATTGCCGAGGGCTACGATCTCGCCATCCGGGCTGGGGCCCTGGAGGACTCAAGCCTCGTTGCCAAGCGGATCGGCACGGGCAGGCACATCCTCATTGCAAGCAAGGGGTACCTTAAGTCAGCCCCTCCCCTTCACCATCCCCGCGACCTAAAGGTTCACCGATGCCTCGAGTTCACGGATCACGGACCAGGGGGCGAATGGCGGCTCAGAAACTCACAAGGCAGGCAGACACGGGTGACAGTGAGCCCGGGCATCTCCTGCAACTCATTTGCAGGGATCATGGCGCTCGCGGCGCGCGGGCACGGAATCGGGCTCATCCCCAACAGCCACTGCAAGGCCGGCATCGCCCGGGGAGAGCTCGTGCAAGTGCTGCCCGACTGGTCGAGCGCCGAGGTGCCGATCAACCTCATCTACCCGGCTCAACGCCACCGCGCCCCCAAGGTCCGCGAGATGATCCCGCTCATCACCGAGCACCTCAAGGAGCTCTTTAGCTAGAGCGCGTGAAAGCCTCGGCAAGCGTCATGCGCTCAACCGGCGCAGTGTTGCCGTCGGACATCGCGTGGGCCGACATCACGCGCGAAAGCTCCAATTCAATCCAAGATCTCCAATTCGCGCGATCCCATGGCAGGCCGCGCGCCTCCATCAGCTCGGCAAGACTCGCCATCACTTCAGGACTAAAGCCGCAGGGCGAGATCAGATGAAAGGGCTTAAGGTCATTCACCACGTTGATCGCAAGCCCATGCCACACGACCCATTTCCGGATGGCGATCCCGATCGAGGCAAGCTTCTTGCCCTCGGCCCACACGCCCGTGGCATGCTCGCGCGACTCGGACTGGAGGCCCAGGCCCCGGAGCCATTCAACAAACACGAGTTCCAGCTTTCGCAAAAAAGCCGCGATGTCGCGCTCGGGGCCAAAGCCCGAGCCATCGAGTTTGATGATGGGATACATCACAAGCTGACCGGGACCGTGGTAGGTCAGATCCCCTCCCCGCTCGCTCTCGGCAAAGGCAATCGAGGGAGGAAGAGGGGCCGAAAGCGGGATTGAACGCTCTCGCGCCACCCCCGTCCACTGCAAGCCCCTCCCGCGCGTGACCACGGGCTCGTGCTCCAGGAACAAAACCGTATCCGGAATTATGCCCAAAGCCCGCCTTTCGACGAGCGCGCGCTGGAGGTCTGCGACCTCTTCGTAACGAACGAGCCCTTCGAGGGACCAGAACTGCATCCCGCCGCCTCAGCCTCGCCTAGACGCGAGCCTGCGGAGCCGGTGCTCCTGCCGTGGGCTTCTTCTGGAAGATGTGGATCGCATGTCCGAGGGTGGCCTCGGCTGCTTCCATGAGCGTCTCAGGGAGCGTGGGATGCGGATGCACCGTCAAAGCCAGATCCTCGACGTGTGCCCCCATCTCAATGGCAAGTGCCGCCTCGGAGATCAGGTTTGAAGCCTCGGCGCCAACAATGTGGACACCCAGCAGCCTTCCCGACTTGGCATCGCCGATCATTTTGACGAAGCCCTCGGGCTCGCCCACCGAAAGCGCGCGCCCGTTTGCCGCAAACGGGAACATCCCAACGTTGATCTGAAGACCCTTGGCGCGAGCCTCGGCCTCAGAAAGACCGACGGTCGCAATCTCAGGATCGGTGAAGATCACGGCCGGCATCGCCACCACGTCATAGGCTGCCTTCTTGCCCGCGATTGCATCAGCGGCAACAAGCCCTTCTTTCGAGCCCTTGTGGGCGAGAAGAGGCTGGCCCGCAATATCGCCAATGGCATAGATGCCCGCGACATTCGTGCGGCGCTGGGCATCGACGACAATGAAGCCCTTGGGGTCGAGCTTCACACCTGCCCGATCCAAGCCAATGTTCTCGGAATTCGGCGTACGACCGATCGTGACGAGCACCTTGTCATAGATTTTCGTGATCCGGGTGCCGCCGGTGCGGGGCTCGAAAGAGACTTCAACACCCTTGTTGCCCAAGTCCTTCATGCCCTTGACGCCGTGATTGAGAAAGATCTCGACACCCTTCTTTTCGAGCTTCTTTTGCACGACCTTGGCGAGATCCGGATCACAGCCACCCAGAAGCTGCGCTCCCGCTTCAACCACGGTCACCTTCGATCCGACCTTCGACAGGAAAGTCCCGAGCTCAAGGCCGATGTACCCGCCACCGATGCAGAGCACCGAGCCCGGAACCGAGGTCTGATCGAGAGCCCCGGTCGAATCGAGGATCTTTTTATTGTCGACCGTGAAACCCGGAAGTGCCGCCGGGCGCGAACCCGTGGCAATCACGCAGGCGTTGAACTGGATCGTCTCGACACCCTTGGCAGTCTTCAGTTCCAGGGTCTTGGGTCCGGTGAACTTGGCGTCACCCGCAATCACGGTGCAGCCATTTGCCTTGAGGAGCTGCGCCACTCCGCCCGTGAGCTTGGCGACCACTCCGTCCTTCCAGCTCTTGAGCCTGCCCATGTTGATGTTGAGGTTCTTCAGAGGCTTGCCGTTTTGCTCGATCCCAAGCTCATCGGCATGGTGCGAGACCTTGTCAAAGATCCCGCCGGCGTAAATGAGCGCCTTGGACGGAATGCAGCCCCGGTTCAGGCAAACGCCCCCGACTTCGGCCTTGTCGATCACGGTCACCTTGCGGCCGTTCTGGGCCAGGCGGATCGCGCAAACGTAACCGGCAGGGCCGGCGCCAATCACAACCACATCATGCTGGGTCATCGTCTTGTTTCCTTCTAAAACCGGCTCAGACCGATCAGGCTTCGAGAACGAGCAGGCTCGGGTTTTCGATGTATTGAATGAAGGTCTTCATGAACTCGGCCGCAACCGCGCCATCGACGATGCGGTGATCGAGCGAGATCGAGAAGTACGTCCAATCGCGGATCGCAATCTCCTCGCGGCCGCTGGTGGTGACGACCACGGGCTTGCGGAAGATCTTGTTGAATCCGAGGATCGCAACCTCAGGGAAGTTGATCACCGGAGTCGCAAAGAGCCCCCCGATGGATCCTGCGTTCGTGAGCGTGATCGTGCTGCCGGCAAAGTCTTCGGCCGTGAGCTTCTTGGTGCGGGCGCGCTCGACGATGTCCTGGATCTCTTTTGCAAGCTGGAGCACCGACTTGCTTGCGACATCCTTTACGCAGGGAGCCGTCAGGCCGTCCTCGGTCTGAATCGAAAGACCGATGTTGTAGTAGTGCTTGATCACGATCTCCTGAGTGTTCTCATCGAGGTGAGAATTGAGGATCGGGAACTTGCGCAAGGCCGCGACCATCGCCTTCATCACGAAAGGCAGATAGGTCACCTTGATTCCATACTGCGTGCCCATGTCCTTGGCGGCGGAGCGAAGCTTGACGAGCTCGGTGGCATCCGCTTCTTCGACATAGGTAAAGTGCGCAGCCTTGTCCTTGGACTGGCGCATCTTTTCGCTGATCTTCTTGCGGAGTCCCTTGAACGCCACGCGCTCTTCGATTTGAGCCCCCATCGGAGCCGGTGCACGCAGTGCCATCGCCGGAGCCGCAGCAGCCATGCGAGGCGCGGCAGCAGCGACTGCGCCGGTTCCGCCCGTGAACTTCTGGAGGTCTTCGCGCATCACGCGCCCGTGCGGGCCCGAGGGCTGCACAGAGGCGAGATCCACACCCATCTCACGCGCCATGCGGCGGGTCGACGGTGCGGCAAGAACGCGGGTGGCTGGATCGGTGTTGCCCGCCGAGGCCATGGCCATCGGCGCTGGAGCCGCAGGCGAAGCTGCGGGCTTGGCAGCAACGGGCGCAGCAGGAGCCGGGGCAGGCGCTGCGGCAGCAGCAGGCTGAGGCGAAGCTGCCTTGCCTTGACCTTCGAACACGATCAGGACCTGGCCCACATGGACCGTCGCGCCTTCTTTGGCGTTCAGCGACTTGCAGGTGCCGTGAAAAGGAGACGGAATTTCGATCGTGGCCTTGTCGGTCATGATCTCGCAGAGGATCTGGTCGTCCTTGACGAGGTCACCTGGCTTGACCTTCCACTTGACGAGTTCACCTTCGTGGACGCCTTCACCGAGTTCAGGAAGTTTGAATTCCATTTGCTGTCTCCTCTGATTGAATCTGGATGTGACTGCTGATCTTGCGGTCGGTCTCGACCACGCCCTTGATAAAAAATTCAGCCGCCTTGTAGCTCGACCTCACCATCGGCCCCGAGGCGACATACATGAAACCCTTGTTTCGCGCCGTTTCTCCCAGGACATCAAACTCCTCGGGAGTGACATATTTTTCAACCGGCAAGTGCTGGAGCGAAGGCCTAAGGTACTGGCCCATCGTGAGCACATCGCAGCCGTGCGAGAGCAGGTCGTCAAACGCCTGCGCAAGCTCTGCGTCCTCTTCGCCAAGCCCCAGCATGATGGCGCTCTTGGTGTAGAGCTTGGCGCGGCCGCTTTCGACGGCCCACTGCTTGGCATAACGCAGGGTTTCGAGCGACTGCTCGTAGCCGGCGCGCGGATCGCGCACACGGTACTGGAGGCGCTTCACGGTTTCGATATTGTGAGCGTACACATCGAGGCCCGAGTCCACGATGATCTTGATCGCTTCGACGTCGCCCCTGAAGTCGGGCACGAGCGCCTCGATCACCACGCGGGGGTCGCGCTTTTTGATCTCGCGGATCGTGGACGCAAAATGTCCCGCTCCCCCGTCATCGAGATCATCGCGATCGACCGAAGTGAGCACCACGTACTTGAGCTTGAGGGCCGCAATGCTCTCGGCAATCATGGCAGGCTCGTTGGGATCGAGCGGCGGCGGAACTCGCGCCGTCTTGATGGCGCAGAAGCGACAGGCCCGGGTGCAGGTGTCGCCACCCAGCATGAAGGTCGCCGTACCCGAAGCCCAGCACTCGGTCAGGTTCGGGCAATGGGCCTCCTCACAAACGGTGTGGAGATTGCGTTCACGCAGCATCCCCTTGATCTGGAGGTAATTCTCGCCTGCGGGCGGACGGATCTTCAGCCACTCGGGCTTTCGCGACTGGAGGATCTTGGCTGCCTCCGAGGGCCTGAGCGGACGGGCTTCGCCCGAATGGTCGGGCAGGACTGGCAGTTCCTTGATGAAGCTCATGTGGCGGGGGTTATATGGGGGTTGATGGGCCGCGGCAATTAGAAAAAACCTTTATAAATCCCGGGCCCCTACCAATCTTTGGAGGAGCCCGGGAAGAGGAGAGAGAGGGAGAGAAACACGCGAAGAAGGCAGGGG
>CAIOHW010000044.1 GCA_903858195.1 Oligoflexia bacterium
GCCACCGTGATGCGGTTTTCGGTGCCTTCGAGCTGCGACTGGAGGTCACGGAAGTTTTCGTTGGCCTTGAGCTGCGGGTAGTTCTCGCTGATCACCATCAGACGCCCGAGCGCCTGGCTGAGCTCTCCTTGGGCAGCCTGAAACTTCTTGAAAGCCTCGGCGTTGCCCAGATCCTTGGCCTGCACCGTGACCGAGGTCGCCTTGGCACGAGCATTCACCACGCCCTCAAGCGTCTGGGCCTCGTGCTTGGCATAGCCCTTTACGGTCGATACGAGGTTCGGAACGAGATCGGCCCGGCGCTGGTACTGGTTCAGTACCTCGCTCCATGCGGCGGCAGCGTCTTCATCTAGCCCCTGAATGCGGTTGTAGCCGCAGCCCGAGGCCGAAACCAAAGCCAACAGCAATGCAAAGCCACGCAGATTGAGCGTCATCGAAATCATTTTCATGTTCTTAGAACCCCACATTCAGGAAAGGAGCCACGGCAAAAAGCCCTGACTTGTTGAAGTTCAGGAGTCCAAGCTGCACGCCGTGCAGCGACTCGGCGCTGTTAAAGACGCCAAACTGGAAGCCGTAGACTTCGCGTGCCTGATTATAGAGGCCCATCTGGACGCCAATCAGCTTGGTGTGCGGCGTGCGGTTGATCAACGCCGCTCCGATTCCGACGAGCGTCGACTCGGAACCATTGTAGTTGATGAGACCTGCGAGCTGGAGGCCTACGATGGTCGCTTTATTGACGTTGACGTTGGCAAGACCCGCCGCCTGCAGCCCGATGACCGTGGCGCTTCCCTGGTTCCAGTTGTAGCCGCCTGCCAGCGCCACCCCACCAAAGTTGTTCTGGGTGTGGTTGCCGATGACGCTGAGATCGAAGCCGTACACCGAGCGGTGACTGCCCCAGAACAGGCTGGCGCGTGCTCCTGCGACCGTGAAGTCAGAGGGTGGGAGCTGAACCGGGCCGGCCACCGAGAGACCGATCGGCGAGACGAGCGCGTGGGCCGGTTTGGACAGAACCACACCGAAGAAGACTGAGAGCAGGACTGCGGCGCCAACAACGGAGCGAACGAGGTTTTTCATGCGTCCATCGTATGAGCGGACGGCTCAATCGGCAATACGCGACTGATGCAGCTCAACAGGAGCCCCCTTCTTCCTGACCTTCATGTTCAGGAACTCGACCGAGGCGCTGAAGGCCATCGCAAAGTAGATGTAGCCCTTGGGGAAGTGAAAGCCCACACCCTCGGCCACGAGCATCACCCCGATCATGAGCAGGAAGCTCAGGGCGAGCATCTTAAAGGTGGGATGGCGGTGGACGAAATCGCCAATGGCCTTGCCCGAAAACCACATGACGGCCATCGCAAGGACGTTTGCGGCCACCATGACCCAGAGGTCCTGAGCCATCCCTACGGCCGTAATCACCGAATCAAGCGAGAACACGAGGTCGAGCACCAGGATCTGCAAAATGACGGCACTGAATCGGTTCTTGGCCCCCTTCCGGTCATCCAGACTCCCGGGGGTCTCGGGGCCCTCGAGCTTTTCGTGGATTTCCATCGTGGACTTGTAGAGCAGGAAAAGCCCGCCCAAGAGCAGGATGATGGCCTTGCCCGTGAACTCAACGCCAGCCGCGACAAAAAGAGGGCGTGTCAGCTGAGTGATCCACGAAAGCAGCGACAGCAGTCCAAGCCGCATGATGAGCGCGAGCGAGATTCCGAGCTTGCGCGCCTTTTCGCGATCCCGGGGGGGGAGCCTTGCCGTCAGGATCGAGATGAAGATCACGTTATCCACGCCGAGCACGATCTCGAGTGCCGTCAGCGTGGCGAGGCTCATCAACACAGGGGCAAGGGCTTCGAATTCCATGGTCTTAGTCGTAGCGGTCCGGCTCGCCCGGTGTCAAGAAACCGGCATCGCCTGTGCAACCCGGCTTGGCTAGAATCTCCGACATGAAACAGCACCCACCCGCATTCCTGGCGCGCGTCGAGAGCGCCAAAAAGAAGATCCGCGAAACCCACGTGGCCGAGATCGCTGCCCGCCTCCAGAAGGGCGATCGCTTCCATTTTGTCGATGTTCGCGAAGATGACGAATGGCGTGCGGGTCGGGCCAAAGGGGCAATCCACCTGGGCAAGGGTGTGATCGAGCGCGACATCGAGGGCGTGATCCCCGACAAATCTGCCGAGATCGTTCTCTATTGCGGC
>CAIOHW010000045.1 GCA_903858195.1 Oligoflexia bacterium
AGATCGGGATCGGGGTTGCAGCCCCAAATGAGCAGCTTGAGATTGCTGGCAATTTTAGGTTCCCTGCCACCTCTGCCACCGAAGGCGTGATCCTGCAGGGTCCGAACCGCGTGCTTCACTCGGCAGGAACCGATAACTTCTTTTCTGGCCTGCTTGCAGGCAACCTGAGCCTGTCGGGCACGCGCAACACGGGCACGGGCCTGGCAGCGCTCACCGCCCTGACTTCCGGGTCAAATAACGCAGCTTTTGGCGGGCTTGTGCTGACGGCCAATACCTCGGGTGGATCCAACTCGGGATTCGGCGACGGAGCACTCTCTTTGAACACGACCGGTGGCAAGAACACGGGTGTAGGCGCTCTGGCGCTTTCGAGCAACTTGACGGGTGGCGAGAACGTGGCAGTGGGCAACGATGCCTTGAAGCTTGCTACCGGAAGCTTCAACACCGGCGTTGGAGCAAGCTCGCTGGGAGCTGCGACCACGGGAGCCTCAAATACGGCGCTTGGCTTTGAGTCGCTCAAGGCACTCACCACCGGGGCAAACAACCTCGCCCTGGGTTCGGGTGCAGGATCGGGCCTCACGACCGGTTCTTCGAACGTCATCATCGGGTATCAGGCAGGAACCGGTGTCACGACCCAGAGTAACCGCCTGGTGATCGCCAACAACGGCACCCAGAGCATGATCGTAGGCGATTTCTCGGCTGATTCCGGCAATGGCCGGGTGGGAATCGGTTGGGGCAATTCGGCCGCACCGATCGATGCCACGCTCCATGTAGCGGGCTCCTTGCAGGTCGATGGCTCGCTCAAGTTTCCTACCGGCGCCGGTGCGGGCAAGATCCTCACTTCGGATTCAAGCGGGAATGCAGTCTGGGGTGATGTGAGCGGGGTGGGGGGCGTAACCTCAGTCACTGCGACTGCTCCCTTGGTGGCGACCGGTACCTCGGCCGTCACGCTTTCGATGCCCCAGTCAAACGGCACGACAAACGGTTACCTCTCCAGCACCGACTGGACCATTTTCAATAACAAGGAGCCCGCCCTCACGGCCGGAACAACCGCCCAGTACTATCGGGGCGACAAGACCTGGCAGAGCTTTGATGCTGCTGCCCGTGCGGCGGTTTCGGCCTCATCACCGCTCGCCTACGACAGCGGTAGCGGTGTCGTCTCGCTCCAGACCGTACCCGTCAACCTCGGCGGCACCGGTCTCACCGCCACCGGCAGTTCGAACCAGCTTTTAGGCACTGCAAACAGCTCGGGGACGCTCGAATATAAGACGCTCTCAGGGACTGCAAACCAGCTGAACGTCACGAACTCGGCCGGTGGTATCGGCCTTTCGCTCCCTCAGGACATCGCCACATCGAGCGATGTGAATTTTGGAACGGTCAATGCGACCAACGGCTTCAGGTTCAACAACGCAGCCGCACTGGGTTCCTACCTCCGGGGTGACGGGACGAATTTCGTCGCGTCGACGATCCAGCAGTCGGATCTGCCCTCGACCTCGGTGTCGGGTAACGGCACTTCGGGCCGGATTGCCAAGTATACGGGAAGCTCGAGCCTAGGCGACTCGCTTTTGTTTG
The DNA here is from genome assembly GCA_903858195.1 of Oligoflexia bacterium. GTDB lineage: Bacteria > Bdellovibrionota > UBA1018 > UBA1018 > UBA1018 > CAIOHW01. The sequence continues at coordinate 1,570 of CAIOHW010000045.1, forward strand.
AAGATGCCACTGGAGTGGGGATCGGCACGCAGACTCCTTCGACTTCGTTTGAAGTCCTGCAGGCAAAGACCAATGTGGCTCAAGCGCAAGGCGCACTCCGGGCGACAGCGAGCACCACGACCTCAAGCGGCGGCTCGCATTCGACCCGCGGCCTGAAGGCCGAGGCCTCCGTGACTGTATCGAGTGGTGAAACGAATTCGGCCGATGCCACGGCTGTCTATGCACAGACGGTTCGGGCAGGTGGGGGCGATTCGGGTACGCTTGCCGAGCAAGCCGCCTTCTCGGGCAATTATGGCCAGACCGATTCTGCGGCCGGGGACACCACCAGCGCCTACGGCCTCAGGCTCACCCACAATCGCAGTGGCGGGACGGTTACGAACCACTACGGCATTCGTCTCGATACGGCAGGCAGTGGGGCAACCGTGACCAATAACTACGGGATCTACCAGACCGACTCCACGGCACGAAACTACCTGGGAG
>CAIOHW010000046.1 GCA_903858195.1 Oligoflexia bacterium
CCTTGAACGACATGATGAAGTGGGAAGTCACATGCGGATTGAAAAGGCCCATGCCATTCAAGATCAGCTTGTTTGCGATGTCGCCAAACGGCATGCGCACCACCATCCTGCGGCCTTTCTTGATCAGCGGGTGCACGGGGTTCGTGCAGAGGCAGTAGGAGTCGTACTGGTTTCCATGCTCAAAGAGCGTGTCGCCGTTGCTCACATAGAACCATTCGCAGAAGCGAACGTGGGCGCGGTGGGTATCGGGAAGCCTTAGGGCCTCGATGATTGCCGACTGGACCCCCGGCCAGTGCAGTTCGATGTCGTGGTTTCCGATGATGAAGATGATGCGGTGTCCCTTGAGTACGAACTCCCGGAGGGATGCCACCCAGGCCTGGTGGTCTTGCAGGATCACTTCCATCTTGAAGCGGCTCTTGGCCTCTTCGGCGTTCAGCCCACGACTGCGTTCGAGCCAGTGGAGCTTGAACTGCTTGGGGTCGTTGGGTTGCCGCATCACGGCGTCGAAGTCGAAGATGTCGCCGTTCAAGATGAGCTCGATGCGGGGGTTCTCGTCCTGGTCGGATGCAAGCTTCTGGATGTGCTCGAGAAACGAGTGGAAGGTCGGGTCGATGAAGAACTTGCGGGTCTTGTAGAGCTTCCACATCGGACGCTTCGGGTCGAAGGTCTCGGCATCGGTCAGGTGCAGGTCGCTGACACTAAAGGTGTGCGTCGCCTTCCTGAAGTCAACTCGGGGGGTGGGGGTGGAGCTGCGGGGAGCCATCAGCTTTGATTCTACCTTCAATAATTGGCAAAAAACGGGGGTAAATCGGGAAAGGCCACCGTCAAATTCTTGATGAACCCCCTTTCCTTCTTCTAGAGTGGGGCCATGCGCACCTACCTCGATGTCCTCACCCATGTGCTTGAGCACGGCACCCGCAAGACGGACCGGACCGGCACGGGGACGCTCAGCGTCTTTGGAGCTCAGATGCGCTATGACCTATCCAAGGGTTTTCCGCTGGTCACGACCAAGAAAGTCCACCTCAAGTCGATCGTCCATGAGCTGATCTGGTTTCTGAAGGGGGAGACCAACGTCCGCTACCTCAAGGAAAATGGGGTTTCGATCTGGGACGAGTGGGCTGACGAGAACGGTGAGCTCGGCCCGGTGTACGGGGCGCAGTGGCGCTCCTGGCGCGGGGCCGATGGCGTGGTGGTTGACCAGATCAGGCAGGTCATCGAGCAGATCCGACAAAACCCGGATTCGCGCCGGCTGATCGTGAGCGCCTGGAATGTGGCCGAGATTCCAAAAATGAAGCTTCCGCCCTGCCATGCATTCTTTCAGTTCTATGTGGCCGAGGGTCGACTCTCCTGCCAGCTCTACCAGCGCTCGGCCGATCTCTTCCTGGGGGTTCCTTTCAATATCGCGAGCTACGCGCTGCTGACGATGATGGTGGCGCAGGTGACGGGACTCAAGCCCGGTGAGTTCGTGCACACGCTGGGGGATGCCCACTTGTACCTGAACCACGTCGAGCAGGCACGAACACAGCTTTCGCGCGAGCCGAGGGCGCTCCCCACGATGCGGCTCAACCCGGGCGTGCAGTCGATCTTTGACTTCAAGTACGAAGACTTCACCCTCGAGGGCTATGACCCGCACCCGGCGATCAAGGCGCCGGTTGCCGTATGAAGATCTCCGCTTTCGGCGCCATGGCCCGAAACCGCGTGGTGGGCCGTGGCAATGAGCTCCCGTGGAACCTGCCGGCTGATCTCAGGCGCTTCAAGCAGATGACCTCGGGGCATCCCGTGATCATGGGGCGAAAGACCTATGAGTCGATGGGAAAGCCGCTTCCCAACCGGGATAATCTCGTGGTCACGCGGCGCACGGACTATGAGGCCCCGGGCTGCCGGGTGTTTGCCTCGGTCGAAGAGGCGCTCGAGTGGTGCCGCAAGCGGGAGGCCGAAGGCCGACCGGGTTTTGAAGAAGCCTTTGTGATCGGCGGCGGAGAGATCTGGAGCTCGTGCTGGGGGCTCATCGAGCGGGTGTACCTGACGATCATTCATCAAGATTTTGACGGTGATGCCTGGTTCCCGGAGTTTGACTGGAACGAATTCAGCGTCTCCTTCCGCGAAGACCACTCCGAGCCCATGCCGTTCACTTATTTCACCCTCGATCGCAAGTAGATCTGTCTGCCCGGACTGGGGTAAGACTGGAGACATGCAGAACAATCCGCTTCTTTCTTCATGGGCCGGTCGCTTTGGCGAGGTCCCGTTCGACCAGATCCGCACCGAGCACTTCCGGCCGGCCTTCGACGAGGCCTTGGCCGAGGCGAGGCGCAACCTCGCAGCACTCCGGGATGACCCCGCGAAGCCTGACTTCGAAAACACTGTGGTGAGGCTTGAGACTCTCACTGAAAAGCTCGATCGCTGCTCTGGAGTCTTTTTCAACATGGTGGGCGCCGAAGCGGACGAATCCATGCATGCGCTTGCGCGTGAAATCTCGCCGCTCATGGCCGAGTTTGGAAACGACCTGTCGCTCGATCCCAAGGTCTTTGCCCGCATCAAGGCCGTCTACGACTCCCGCTCATCGCTCAAGCTCACGCCCGAGCAGTCGATGCTGCTCGAGAAGTCCTACAAGAGCTTTGTCAGAAACGGGGCGATGCTTGACGAGAAGGACAAGGCCAGACTCCGTGAGCTCGATGCCGAGAGGGCCAAGCTCAAGCCCATGTTCTCGCAAAATGTCCTCAAGGCGACCTACGCCCGTGACTTCTGGGTCACCAGCGAGGCCGATCTGGCCGGCATCCCCGAGAGCGCGCGCGACATCGCCCGCGAGGCGGCCAAAGCCAAGGGAAGGGGCTCGGACTGGCTCTTCACGCTCGAGGCTCCAAGCTATATCGCCGTGGTGACCTATTCGTCACGTCGCAGCTTCCGTGAGGAGATGTGGCGAGCCTTCAGTTCAAAGGCTCTCGGCGGACCGAATGACAACCGCGAGATCTTGAAGCGCATCGCCGTGCTTCGTCACGAGCGAGCCAGGCTCCTGGGCTACGATACGCATGCCCACTATGTGCTCGAAGAGCGCATGGCGCGCGTGCCCGGAACCGTGCAGGAGTTCATCGACAAGCTCTGGAAGCGCTCGAGGCCGGTGGCCGAAAAAGAACTTTCCGAGCTGCAGTCGCTTGCACGCAGGCTCGACGGCATCACCGAGCTCAAGCCCTGGGATGTCGGCTACTACATGGAGAAGCTCAAGCAGGAGAAGTTCGATCTCGACGATGAGGCGCTTCGCCCCTACTTTCCGCTCGATCGCGTCGTGCAGGGAGCCTTCGAGCACGCCCGGAGGCTCTACGGCCTTGAGTTCAGGCAGGTCGAGGGAGTGGCCACGTACCACCCGGACGTGAAGGTTTACCAGGTGATGGATTCACACGATGAGCGCTTCATCGGTCTGTTTTATACGGACTTTTTTCCGCGCAACACCAAGAAGGGCGGAGCGTGGATGACGCAGTTTCGCGATCAGGGACTGATGGGCGGAGAGATTCGTCGCCCTCACGTTTCGATCGTCTGCAACTTCACGCCTCCGGCCGGCGGAAGGCCCTCGCTGCTGACCCATGACGAAGTCCGCACGCTGTTCCATGAATTCGGGCATGCGCTTCACGGCCTTTTGAGCGACTGCACCTACCGGTCGGTCGGCGGCACGAATGTCTACTGGGATTTCGTCGAACTGCCCTCGCAGGTCATGGAGAACTGGACCGAGCAGAAGGAGTCGCTGGATCTGTTTGCCCGGCACTTCGAGAGCGGGGAGGGGATTCCGGCGGAGCTTGCGCGCAAGATCCGTGAGTCGTCGCGCTTCATGGCAGGCTGGTACTGCCTGCGCCAGCTTGCGTTTGCCGAGCTCGATCTGGCCTGGCACTCGTCCGATCCTTCGGAAATCGGCGACGTCGAGGCCTTCGAAGAACGCGTGCTCGAAAGAACGCGCGTGCTCCCCAAGGAGCCCGGCACCGCGACTTCACCTGCCTTCTCCCACATCTTCGATGGCGGCTACTCGGCAGGCTACTACAGCTACAAGTGGGCTGAGGTGCTCGATGCAGACGCGTTCGAGTATTTCAAGGAGCATGGGCTTTTTGACCGCGAGGTGGCAGCCAAGTTCAGGCGCGAGATCCTCTCCAAGGGTGGGTCCGAGCATCCGTCCGAGCTCTACCGTCGATTCCGCGGCCGCGACCCCGATCCCGAGGCGCTCATTCGCAGGGATTTCGGGTGAGCGGCGTGAAGTCCTGGCGCCTCCAGTCCAAGCTCGATCGAAGGTTCAAGGCGGGCCATCCCTGGGTGTATTCGAACGAGCTTCAGGGCTCACCCAAGGGAGTCGAACCCGGTGAGCTGATCGTTTTGAATGACGCAGGCGGGGCCTTCCTTGCGTACGGATATGGCAACCCACACTCGCTCATCGCCTTTCGCGCCGTGGGTCGCAGTGAGAGCGAGGCCGATGCGAGCGCTCCCGCCGGAGTGGCACGACGCCTCGCCCGGGCGTGGCAGTCGCGTGATGCGCTGGGTTTTGAAAACTCAAGCTGCAGGCTGGTGTTCGGCGAAGCCGATGACCTGCCGGGCCTGATTGTCGACCGATACATATCGCCCGAAGGAAAGTCGGTGCTCGTGGTGCAGGGGCAGACTGCGGGAGCAGATCGCTGGACCCGCCAGTGGGACGAAATCCTGAAGCTCTGGGGAGTGCAGGTGGATGCGGTGGTGATCAAGAACGACTCAAGCGCCCGCAAGTGGGAAGGCCTTGAGGTCGAAGCGCCCCGTGTGATGGCAGAAAAGCTCCAGGAAACGGCACTCCGGGATTTTACACTCCGGGTGAAGCCCGGGGTCGACTTCTCGGTGGATCTCATCGAAGGCCAGAAGACCGGATTCTTTCTCGACCAGTGGGCCAATACCCAGCAATTCATCGGGCAGATGGAGCCATCCCTTCGCAAAACAAAAGGGCCGGTTCGAATCCTGGATCTGTGCTGCTACGTCGGGCAGTGGAGCTCGCAGCTCGTCTCGATGCTCGCTCACGCAGGTGTCCGCTCTGAAGTCGTGCTGGTGGATGCATCCGAAGACGCGCTCTCAAGGGCTGAGCGCAATGTGCGGCGGGCAGGCGGTTCGGGCATCGTGAAGATCGAGACCCTGCGGGGCAATGTGCTCAAAGATCTTGGAGAACTCCCCGCGGCAGCCTTTGATGTCGTGGTGTCGGATCCTCCGGCACTCATCAAGTCCCGCAAGGACATTCCCACGGGGACGCATGCTTACCTTCAACTCCACACCCAGGCCATGAGGCTTGTGAAGCGGGGAGGTTGGATTGCCGCTTGTTCCTGCTCGGGTCTTCTTTCGGAAGAGTCCTTCAGTGAAACACTGGCAAAAGCCGCCAGGCGAAACGGACTTCGCGGCGCCGACCTGCACTGGGTCGCACGCGGCGGGCAGTCGCCGGATCATCCCACTCTTGCCGAGTTTCCGGAGGGCCGTTACCTCAAGGCCTGGCTCGGGAGGGTGGCCCCTTGATTCGGGCCAGGCTCCTGCTGGTGACGGGCTCGGCATTTTTCATGGCCTCAGTGCCGGCCTTTTCGGCGGGCGAGGCGGTGGTGACCCAGCTTCAGGGCGAGGTCGTGGTGCTGTCGTCTCCGCAGGCCGCCTCTCACGAGGGGGTCCCGTTGGGCCAGTCTCGCGCCAAGTTCGAGGGAATGCATTACCTTGCCCGAAAGGCCAAAGTCGGTGAGCGAGTCGAGCTTCCTGGCTGCGTTCGCACGATGCCCAATGCCCGCGCACGGCTCGTCTACCCCAATGGTGACCAG
>CAIOHW010000047.1 GCA_903858195.1 Oligoflexia bacterium
CGGTCACCGAGCAGGTCACTGGCCTCGATCTCGTGCACCTTCAGCTCGGTCTTGCGATCGAGGGCGATGCCTTCGAGCTCCCCGTAGTGGGCGAGCCCCGCGGCCATGCGATCGAAGTCAGGCTCTATGCCGAAGACCCCGCGCAGGGATTTGCGCCGACGCCGGGCACGGTGGAGTTTCTCAGGTGGCCCACTGGAACCGGAATCCGGGTCGAAAGCGGCATCGAGCAGGGCCAGACGATCGGGACCCAGTTTGATTCGATGCTGGGAAAGCTCGTGGTTCATGCTCCCAATCGCGAGATCGCAGTCAGTCGCATGCGCTTTGCGCTCGAAGAGACCGTCATCCAAGGAATGGGCTCAAACCAGCGCTACCTCTGGACGCTCTCCAGAGATCCCGAAGTCATTGCCGGAAGGATGCACACGGGCTATCTCGGCAGCCGCTACGCGGACTTTGCTCCGGCACCTTCGCAGGAAGAACTTGAGCGGATCTCAGCCGCTCGCGCGGCTGCAGGCACCGGAGCAGCCGGTGCGCTTTCAGCGGGAGCTGGGCAAAAGGCCCAGCCCTCGCCCTGGTATTCACCTTCTTCCGGAGGTGCACTGTGAAGTATCAGCTCAAGGTTTCCGGAAAGCGTTTTTCTATCGACGAGGCATCGACGGGCGATTGGAAGGTGGAGCAGCGCCCGGGCGGCTGGCTGGTCCTCGAACGCAGGCTTGCTGATGGCTCGGTCGAGCGCAGGCGGATGGCCGTGCTCGAAAAGGGCGGAAAGCTCTCGGTACAGGACCTGAGGGCAGGCACCTATTTTGGCGAGCTCACCCGGATGACGGCAGGCTCGGGAGCGGGCGCCTCTGCCGCAACCGAAGCGGATTTCAAGGCCCAGTTTCCGGGCAAGGTTCGCAAGGTGCTCGTGCAAGAGGGTGCGAAGGTCTCCGCCGGAGACAAGCTCCTGCTTCTTGAGGCCATGAAAATGGAATTTGCCATCCAGGCGCCCGTGGACGGCACCGTCAGGGCCGTCAAGGTCAAGGAAGGCCAGCAGCTCAGTCCCGGCGACCTGCTGATTGACTTCGAGGAGAACCGCACGAAGTGAAGGCTCCGCAAAGATTTCCGCGCAACGTGACCGTGTTTGAAGTGGGCCCGCGTGACGGTCTGCAAAACGAGTCGCGTGCCATTGAGCTTGCCTCCCGGCTTGAGTTCATCCGTGGACTCAAGCAGGCGGGCATCCAGCAGATTGAGGCAGGAGCCTTTGTGCGCCCGGACCGGGTGCCGCAGATGGCGGCATCCGATCAGGTCTTCCAGGAACTTACGAGTTCGCGCGAGTTCTGGGGTCCGCAGTACTGGGCCCTCGTGCCCAATGCCGAGGGCGTTAAACGCGCAGTCGCGGCAGGCGCCAAGGCGATTGCCGTCTTTACGGCTGCAAGTGAGACCTTCAACCAGAGAAACATCAACCTCTCGATCCACGAGTCGCTTGCGCGCATTCGCGAGATCGTGGCCGAAGCCCGCCGCCTCAAGCTCCGCACGCGCGCGTACGTTTCGACTGCTTTTGGCTGTCCCTATGAGGGCAGGATTTCGCCTCGGAGGGCGATCAGGGTGTGCGAGAAGCTTTTAGAGCTCGGGGTCGGGCAGGTATCGATCGGGGATACGATCGGGGTGGCCACCCCAAAGGATGTGGATGCGGTCGTGGGTCCGTTGGTGCGGGATGCAGGCCCGGCGCTGACTGCCGTGCACTTTCATGACACCCGCGGAACGGCGCTTGCCAATACGTTTCGCGCCCTCGAGTGGGGCGTTTCTACGGTGGATGCTTCGGCTGGCGGTCTGGGGGGCTGTCCGTTTGCCCCGGGAGCGACCGGAAACCTTGCAACCGAGGACCTCGTCTACCTGCTGAATGGGCTTGGGATTTCGACCGGGATCGATCTCGAGAACCTGTGCCGCACCAGTCTTCGCCTGGCACAGGCGATGGGACGGCCCCTTTCCAGCCGTTATCTTCAGACCTACGCGGTCCAGTGCGGTACGGCCCCCTTTGTGCAAGGCCAGCCCGGGCATGGGCATTCCCTTTGATGTCAATGCGCTGAATCAACTTCGGGCCGATCTTCTGGCTCGCCGACTGCGGCTCGACCACGAGATGGCCGGGCGAGAGCGCGAGCAGGGTGAGCTTGAGAGCATCGACACGCAGGCCGAGATGGTTGACCTGGCGCAAAATCTGGAGCTGATTGAGCGCAATGTCTCGCTGCAGGAGCAGGAGAGGCGCGAGCTTGCCTCGATTGATCTTGCGCTAGCCAAGCTTGGAAGCGGCACTTACGGGGCCTGCGAGGATTGCGGCGAGGCCATTCCGGTCAGGCGCCTGCAGATCGTGCCTGAGGCCAGGCTCTGCGCCCGGTGCCAGTCCGTTTCGGAGCGCGAGCGCTCGCGGAGCCGGGTGGCCGGCTAGCGTCTTGACATAAACTCCACAAGCCGGAGAGGGGGCACCTCGGATAGGTGATCCGCCTCCATGGCGTCGGCATTTTCAAGCTTAAGGTTTTCCCCTCGGATCCAGCTCGTGTTCGTTCCGATCGGGATCGCCATTTTCGGTGTGGTTTCGATCGGCTCGTACCTCTCGATGAGTCGGACCCTCGAGCGGATCTCCGGTCTGGGACGCTCCTATCAGTTCAATGTTCAGAGCCTCGAACAGATCCGAAAAATCGAGGTCCTGAATTGGGCAAACGGCGGCGAAGGGCTGGATCGTCTGATCGATACGGTACGCAGCCTCCGGCAAGAGGACTCTGGGCAGGATCTCATGCGGCTCGAGCGGCTGGCGGAGCAATTTTCCGGATCAGCAGACGCAGAGCTTGTGACCTCGATTCGAGACTCAATCGCCTCAATCAAGACCAGTCGCGAGCGCAGGTTTCGGGCCCGGTTTGAGTTCTTCCATCAATCGCTGAAGGGATGGCTTTGGAAGATCTGGCTCATTGCATTTTCCGGCGCGGCCCTCATCTGGGGAGTGGTTTCGCTGATCGTTCTGACGATCTCCGGCCCTGTGGTCGCCCTTTCGCGCGCCATCGACGAGCTGAGCCTTTCGGATATCGAAGCCGAGTTCGGAGCAAGCCTCCAGAGGGTCTACCAACGGTATCGGATCATCCCGAGGGAGATTGCAGAAACCTGGGAGAGGGCGGGCTCATTGATCCGCAGGGTCGCGGTAGCACGGGAGCACGATTTCAAGGCGTTGCAATTCCAGAAGGAGCGGGCGGAACTCGCAGCCTCGGTGCTGGCAGATGGTCTGTTTGTCGTTCGCAACGGGGAGGTCGCACCCCAGAATCCGGTTGGCCTCAGGATCCTCCAGCAGCTCCCGGAAGCACGAGAGCGCATCCTGCAAGCGGTGAGAGAGGGCGTTGAGATTCCGCTTGAGTTCGAGCAGCCGGGCCTGGGCACAAGGCAGTCCTTCATCCTTGGAATTGCGGGCTGGGTTCAGAGCCACCAGGCGGTCGTGACTGCTCGCGACATCACTGCCCAGCGCGAGGGCGATCGAGCAAAGAGCCACTTCATCGGTCTGCTGTCTCACGAGATTCGAACCCCGGTCACCTCGCTCGTCATGGCGATCCGGCTTTTGCAGCGCTCGTGCGGCGAGTTCCAGAACCCGGTGCATCAAAAGCTCATTCAGACTTCGGCAAAGGATGTCGAGAGGCTCAGAGAACTTTTGGACGACCTGCTTTCGATCAGCCGATTTGAATCGGGGGCAGGCGGAATCACGCTTCGGAGTGCGGATCTGAGGCGAATCCTCAAGTCATCGCATGAGTCCTTTAAACGGGATGCCTCAGAGCGGGGCATCCATCTCGAATGCTATCTTCAAGATTCGGTCGTGGCAGAAGATTGGAGCTGCGAGGTCGATGCTTCGAAGCTGGGCTGGGCGCTCTCCAACCTCATGCTCAATGCCATTCGGCACACCCCGCGAGGGGGTGAGGTGAGGGTCGAACTCCGGCGATCTCGCAGCGGGGATGGCCGACGTTTTTTTGAGTACCGGGTACGGGATTCCGGGCCGGGCATTGCACCCGAGCGCCTCGGCCGCCTCATGGACCCCTATGCAGGTGTCTACGACCTCCGGGTCGCCCGAACGGATGCCACCGGGTCCGGGCTTTCGATTGCCCGCCAGATCGCCGAGTCGCACGGCGGTAGCCTCAGGGTCTGCAGCGACCCGGGGCGGGGCTGTGAGTTTCAACTTCGTTTCCAAGCAAGAGAGGGGAGTCTAGATGGCAAAGTTGCTCGTAGTGGATGATGAACCGGGGATTTGCAGCACGATGGAGGCGGCGCTTTCGGCCGCGGGCCACACGGTGCAGACGGCTGACAGCGGAGAGCTTGCGCTCTCGCTGATGCGTCGCCAGAGTCCGGATATCCTGATCACGGACCTCAGGATGGACGGCATGAGCGGGCTCGATCTGCTCGGAAAGACCCGTGAGTACTTTCCTTCGGTCACTCCGGTCATGATGACCGCCTACGCCACCGTCGACACGGCAGTGAACGCGATGAAGCAGGGCGCCCACGACTATCTCATCAAGCCGTTTACGCCCGACCAGCTTGAGCATCTGGTTTCCAGAATTGAGGAGTTCCGCCGGCTCAGGGACGAGAACTCGCGACTCAAGGACCAGGTCGAGACTCTGGCCGATCCTTCCGTGATCAACACCCAGAACTCCAAGATGCAGCGAATCATCGATATGGCCCGCCGGGTGGCCGCTTCGGACTCGACGATCCTGATCACCGGCGAGAGCGGAACCGGCAAGACCCTGCTTGCCAAAACGATGCACGATGCCAGTGTCCGGGCGAAAGGCCCGTTTGCAGTCGTGAATTGTGCAACCCTTTCAGAAAATCTGCTGGAGAGCGAACTCTTCGGGCACGTGCGAGGATCCTTCACGGGTGCAGTCAAGGACAAGACCGGAAGGCTGCAGCTTGCCGAGGGCGGAACCGTGTTCCTTGATGAGATCGGCGAGATCTCTCCCAACCTGCAGACCAAGCTGCTGCGATTTCTGCAGGAGCGCGAGTTTGAGAAGGTGGGCGATACCAAGACCATCAAGGTCGACGTGCGCATCATCGCTGCGACCAACAAGGACCTGGAGCGCGAGGTTCGTGAGGGTCACTTTCGCGAAGATCTCTACTTCCGCCTCAATGTGATCGACCTTCATATGCCTTCGCTCAGGGATCGTCCGGAGGACATCCCGGCGCTGGCCGAGCAGCTGCTCGCGAGGTCATTTGCCGCAAGCCACCGCACTCCCAGACCCCTGAGTAACGACGCCAAGAGGGTGATCATCGCCTACCCCTGGCCGGGCAATATCCGCGAGCTCAAGAATGCCCTCGAGCGGGCTGCGATCCTCTGCACGGTGGACGAGGTGACCGTGGATGACCTGCCCGACCGGGTGGCCGCGTTCGCTGCGAGCTCGGCACTGGCTTCTGCTGCCGCATTTGAAACGGGAGAGGTCGCCAGGCCTCCGGGGTCCACACCTGCGGCGCCCTATCCCGTAAACAGCGAGGTGAGTCTTGAGGAACTCGAGCGGCGCCACATCCAGCATGTGCTCGCGACCGTTGGCACCCTCGAAGAGGCCGCAACGCTGCTGGGCATCAACTTGAGCACCCTCTGGAGAAAAAGACGGCGTTACTTAATTGAATAGTCCGGCGGGTACCCGGCTGGCATCCGCGTTGCTTCGTGGAGCGCGTCTACTCGCCGGCCGGCTGGTCGGTGATGCAGGCAGTTGAAGAACACCGTTCCAAAAAAGGGGTAATGCATATGCAAGTCAGGTTGGGTTTGGCTTTGTTTTTTGTCGGACTGGGTGCTGCCCAGGCCGGAACCGTGGATGTGACCTTCGAGAAGTTCGTCGCCCAGTGCGCCGAGCCGGAGAAGAGCGAAGTGCAGAGGGCTCCACGCGAGATCCGCGTGGTGTGCGACAATCGCGAGGTGACCTGGATGGCCGCATCTCCCGGTGAGATTCCGCTGCCACAGTCACGTGCCGTTTCGACCTCGATTCTTTCCGACAAGTTTCGCGTAGCGGCGACTTCCCGGGCCGTTCCGTCGGTGGCTCGTGCAGGAACTTGCCATCGTTTCGAGGAGGTCGTGGAGACCTACAGCCTCGAGATGCCGATGACCTGTGAAGACATTGTCGGGCTCAAGGTCGGAGTCGAGGAACTCTGCGCCGGAGCGCTCGATGAAGGCAAGGATCGCAACGTCAAGGCGATCCAGACCGTCCGCACCGGACGCGTGATCGACACCTGCTTCCCGCCCAGGCAGGGAGGCTGATTCCATGAGGATCCTTTCGGCGAGGGGAGCGTACGCAGCCAGACTGCTTGTCATCACCGGCAGTCTCAGCAGCCTGATCGCAGCCTGCGCTCCCCCGCCGGAGGTCCGATGGATGGAGGCGCCGAGCCTTCCGTCGCCATCGCAGGCAGGGCATCCTGCCACCCGGCTTTGGGGTGATCTGAGGGTCTCGCCCGGTGTGGTCGAGGTCGATACCGGGTCCAGGCCGTGGTCGGGTTATTGGTTTCCCCTCACGGGGGGCGAGAGCGCCCCAGTCCTCTCAAAATATGACCTCGCATCGGGCCGCAAGGCGCGCGAGTGGTTCGACGCATCCCGTTCGCAGGCCGACCGGCCGGCGCTCCCCTGGGAGGGAAGGTGTGATGCCTGGGCGATGGCCTCGTTGGTGATCCCCGAACCCCGTGGGCCTCTGGCCATCGGCAATGTGACTTTCGAGGTCTGGGAGCAGCAGGCCCTCTGGATCCACGCATTTGAAAATATTTCGCTCGGCTCGAGAGTGATCCTGGGAGATCGGAACCTCGGCGACGGCACGTCTGATTTCAACGATCTTCTGCCCATGGAGTTTCACAAGATCCTCGAGCAGGTGCTTCGGCATGAGAACCGGCCGTTCATCCTGGACCGGGATCCCAAGCCGCCGATCTGGAACACCCCCATTTGGGGTGCGAGGTGGGAGATCCGCGAAGATCGCAACCGACCCGGTTGGATGGCGGTTTCGACCGACTTGTACGGGGTCCTGCCACTCGAGTCGGCTCGGGCTCCCTCCGAGAGGCGCACCGTCGTTCTGCACTATGAATATGCACTGCGCGTGGAGGCCGCGCGTGGAGGCCCGTTCAGGGTGATCGATTCGGAATGGACGGGCTCCTCGCGCCTGGATCATCCGGACTTCGTGACCCTGCCCAAGCCCGGCACCCTCGAGCATCGAAGTGAGAATCCCGAGATCGATGTGGAGTGGCTCCGGCAGAATCTGAAATAGGAGTTTCGCCGGCAGCGCTTCCGTGTTTTTTAGTGTCGTCATGGAAACCCGGAACGATCGTCGCTCGCCGATTTCAACGGCCGACTTCTATCTCAGGTCTGCGGCCTGTCTCGTCTGGCTTCTGGTGATGTCCGTCTATGGCATCCTGTTGGTTCCGGTCCTGTGCTGGGGGCGCCGCCTCAACAGCACGGTCGCCCATTTCGGCGGTTGGGGGCTGCAGCGGATCCTGCGCATCCGCGTTCGGCTCGATTCGGCCGTTCCGCTGGAGTCATTTCAGCCCTGTATTTACGTCGCAAACCACCAGGACAACCTGGATGTCATGGTGTTTGGCTCCATCTTTCCCGAGAATGCGATTGTCGTAGGCAAGAAGGAGATCGGATGGATCCCCTTCTTCAACCTCTTTTATGTCGCGGGAGGCAACATCCTGCTCGACCGCAAGCATCGCACGCGCGCGATTGCGGGAATCGTGGAGGCCGGCCAGAAGGTGAGACGCCTGGGCAGGAGCGTGATGATTTTTCCGGAAGGCACTCGGAATCGCTCGGGGCAGGGGCTCCTGCCATTCAAGAAGGGCGCATTCCACATGGCCATTGCCGGCCAGCTACCGGTGGTTCCACTGGTGGCGAGCCCGCTGGGCAGGCATCTCGATTACTCCTTGCGGCGGATCACGCCCGGAGAAGTGATCATTCGCAGGCTTGAGCCGATTCCAACGACCGGCCTGCGGCAGGAGGATTTGCCGGCGCTCATGGAAAAGAC
>CAIOHW010000048.1 GCA_903858195.1 Oligoflexia bacterium
CCTGCTGCTGGCACTGCTGCGCAAAAAGCTGGCCGAATTTGATGCGGGTGCTGGCGACACACGCCTGATTCTTTCACGGGATGAGGTGGTGGAGCTGATCCGCATTTTTCTCCCCCCCACCAGCAATGAGGTGAAGCTGATCGACCAGGTTGATGCCACGCTGAATAAAATCGCCGATCTTGGTTTTATCCGCCGGTTGCGCGGAGAGAGGCAGATGATAGAGGTGCGCCGGATTATCAAGGCATTTATCGATGCCCAATGGCTGGCCGATTTTGATAAACGACTTGACGAATACCTGCAGCGACCGGTAAAAGTGATGGAGGGACATGATGAGTGAGTCGCTTGAAATGGGATTTATTGCTGATGACCGTCTGGCCGGTTTTCGCCTGCAACGGCTTGAGATATTCAACTGGGGCACCTTCGACGGCAGGGTCTGGACGCTCAAACTGGGCGGGAAAAACGCCCTCCTCACGGGGGATATCGGCTCCGGAAAATCGACGCTGGTCGATGCCGTGACTACCCTGCTGGTGCCAAGCCAGCGCATTGCCTACAACAAGGCGGCAGGCGCCGACAACCGTGAACGCACCCTGCGCTCCTACGTGCTGGGCTACTTCAAGTCGGAGCGGCAGGAGAACCTCGGAGGCGGTGCCAAACCGGTCGCCCTTCGCGAATCCAACAGTTATTCGGTCATCCTTGGCGTCTTTCATAACGAAGGGTACGACAAAACGGTGACCCTGGCACAAATTTTCTGGATGAAGGATGCCGCACAGCCTGCCCGCATTTATGCCGCCTATGAGGGCGACCTCTCCATCGCCACCGATTTTTCATCGTTCGGCACCGAAATTTCTACCCTGCGCAAACGCCTTCGCGGGGCTGGAGTTGAGCTGTTTGAGAGCTTTCCACCTTATGGAGCCTGGTTCCGGCGACGTTTCGGGATTGAGAACGAGCAGGCGCTGGAGCTGTTTCATCAAACCGTCTCGCTCAAGTCGGTGGGCAACCTGACCGATTTTGTGCGCCTCCACATGCTTGAACCCTTCACGGTTGAGCCACGCATTGCCGCCCTTATTCAGCATTTCGAAGATCTCAACCGGGCGCACGAAGCGGTTCTCAAGGCAAAGCGGCAAATCGAGATGCTGGGCCCTCTGGTGGCGGATTGCGACACGCACCACACCATGGCCGAGCGAGCCGAAGAGCTGCGCGGCTCCCGCGACACCCTGCGCCCCTGGTTTGCCTCTCTCAAACTCGAACTGCTCGACAAACGCCACGCCTCGCTGAGTGAGGAGCTGAGCCGTCACCAGATCGCCATCGAGCGCCTTGAGGCTGAGCGCCGCACCCGGCAGGCACGTGACCGTGAGCTGCGCCGAACCATTGCTGAAAATGGGGGCGACCGGATTGAAAGTATCGCGGCAGAGATTCGCCAGCAAGAGGAGGAGCTTCAGCGGCGCAACCAGAAATCGGCCCGATACGGTAAACTTGCACGCCAACTGGGAGAGCATCCTGCCGCGACCGCCGAGGAGTTTCATCTCCAGCGTGCTGGCCACTCCGCCATGCACGAAACAACCGCTGAGGCTGAAGCAAGGGTTCAGAACGATCTCAATGAGGCGGGCGTCCTCTTTACCCGGGGGCGTCAGGAGCATGAGCAACTGAGCGCGGAGATCAAGAGCCTCAAGGACCGCATGAGCAATATCGACGAAAAACAGATTGCCATGCGCCGCTCACTCTGCCATGCGCTCGGTATCGCCGAAACGGAGATGCCCTTTGCCGGTGAACTGCTTCAGGTGCGTGAAGAGGAAAAAATGTGGGAGGGAGCCATTGAACGGGTGCTCCGCAACTTCGGCCTCTCGCTGCTGGTGCCCGACCAGCACTACCCCAAGGTGGCCGAATGGGTGGAGCGCACCAATCTGAAAGGGCGGCTGGTCTATTTCCGTCTGCGCCCGCAAACTCGCAGCGAAGCGTTGCCCGATCACCCCGACTCTCTTGCCCGCAAGCTCGCCATCAAGGCCGACTCCCCCTGTTTTGACTGGCTCGAACGGGAGGTGGCCCATCGTTTTGATCTGGTCTGCTGCAGAAGCCAGGAGGAGTTCCGCAGAGAGAAAAAAGCGATCACCCAGGCGGGCCAGATCAAGTCACCCGGTGAACGGCACGAAAAGGATGACCGCCATCGCCTTGACGACCGCAGCCGCTACGTGCTTGGATGGAGCAACGCCGCCAAAATCGCCGCCCTCGAAAAGAAGGCCAAAGAACAACAAAAGGAGC
>CAIOHW010000049.1 GCA_903858195.1 Oligoflexia bacterium
GGGCTGCTTCGCGATATTGAAAGGCTTTTGGGGCGCTCGCTCGGCGGAGCGGTTGAAGAGCCCGCACGCGAGGCAAGGCCGGTGGCTGAATCCCAGCCCCAATCGGGCCAACGCCCCGAGGGCTCGTCAGAAGGCGGAGAGAAGCGTCGTAGGCGGCGTCGCGGAGGACGTGGTCGCCGCGGCGGTGGTGGTGGTGCTACTTCAGGAGGTCCGAATGTCTGAGAAGCGCAGGGTTTACCAGCTTTTATATCGCAGCAAGTCAGTGGGCGACGTCAATCAGGAGCTGGGCTCCATTCTG
Source organism: Oligoflexia bacterium (assembly GCA_903858195.1). Classification (GTDB taxonomy): domain Bacteria; phylum Bdellovibrionota; class UBA1018; order UBA1018; family UBA1018; genus CAIOHW01. The sequence continues at coordinate 299 of CAIOHW010000049.1, forward strand.
GCTTCATCGCGAAAGAACAATCCTTCTCGCGGGATCAGTGGTCTTTTGATCTATCGCGAGGGCTACTACCTGCAGCTGCTCGAAGGCCCGGAGGCGCTGGTTGCCGAGCGGTTTGCCGTCATCATGCGAGACCCGCGGCATGAAGGTGTGGAGATCTTGGCACGGATCTCAGACGCCGAAGCCATCTTTGGCGACTGGGCGATGGGGTTTCTCGATGAGAGTGCCAAGCCATCGAATGTGAAAGTGGATGTCTTGAACAAGCTCCATGACTTTGCTCTTCGCAATGCCAAGCCTGTGGACAATAGGACGATTTTGTCGATCTTGAGTACTTTCAAGGCCGACTGTCGCGATCTTTCGCAGGAGACGCCCGCTTAGGGCTTAGGGCCGCAGCCCATCACTCCAAACGTGTTCTGTTCGTCACCGCTTGCGGGGTCGGTCGGATAGAGGTGCGTGACCCCCATCCGATCATCGAGCATGAGTCGGATCCCGTCCGGAGCCATGAAGTAGGACATGATCGCATGGGTCGTGTCTTGCGGGTGGTCGAGCCCCACGCAGTGGCCAAGCTCATGGGTCAGGGTCTCTACAAAGACCGAAGCATCACCAGTGAGAAGGGTGGAGGGGAGCTCGATCAGGCAGCCCGTCCACTGGCCGTTTTCGATCGTAGGCGTGGCCTGCCCGCCGGATGAGCCTGCAGGATCTCCCGTACAGATCTCGATGGTACGAGTGGAGGCAAGTTCTTCAGTGAACGCCGTATCTCCGGTTTGAGGGGTGGGCGGATTGAGCGGATCTGCCGGGTAGGCAGCAAGCCTGAGGTACGAGCCTGCAACCGAGTTGAAGTCGTCGATGATCGAGTCTCGAATCTGATCGAGCGTGGCAGTCGTGCCGTCGAGGTCATCCCCGGCAGGGTAGTCCTGGCTCTCGAAGTCAGCGGTCAGTCCGTCGCAGTACTTGACCCAGAGGGTGCGGTCGTTTCGCGAGATCTCCCAACCCTGCTCCTTTTGGATCAGGCGAAAGCCTGTGGTCATCGTCAGGATGAGGCAGGTGGCAACCGTTCGGGAGGCGAGTCGGTTTAGGGGTGTCATATTCCTACATTCACTCCTAGTGATACGGCCGAATCGAGTGTTCCGTCGAACGTGGCGGAACTCAGAGCCTCGGCACGCAGGTCGAGAAAGGAAAGCAGCGGCAGCTCATATCCCACGCCGCCGTAGAGCCCCGCTCCCAGATCCAGAAGCCCGATCGTTGCATAGGCTCCGCTTGAGCTGCTTCGGGCCACATGGCCTAGAATGAAGCCCACCGGTGAGATTCCAACCTCAAGCGACTTGCGCCCGAATCTCGGCAGGCTCGGAATGTAGTTCATGGTGATGCCGGCGTGAGCGTAGATCACCCGGTCGGTGCGGCCGGCGGCATGGGCGGAAGGCCCCAGGAACCCCGCCAGAAAGACGAGCAGAGCGCTTAAAGTCAGTCGCTTCATAGCCTGACCCCCACCAGTGCATGGGTCACTGTCTGGAAGTTCAGTGTGAGATGAAGGGCAGGGTCGCGAAGGCCGAAGAGGCTCTCAAGCGAGACAAAAAATGGCCCCAGAGCCTGCCAGCGCATCTTGATCGCAGGACCCGTCACCCAGTCGTGAGCCGAGCTCGTATCACCCAGTTCAGTGAGCTGGCGGTTGGTCCAGGTCAGACCCCAGCCGAGACTTGCGTTCCATGCCCCCCAGAGAAACCTGCCAGGACGCACCAGCCGGTAGTAGCCCGCCGTCCACGAAGTGATCGAGTAGGCCGTGGTGCGCACACCCGTACCGTGGAGGCTCAGTTCCGAGTGGTCGCTTCCCATGCCCAGATGAAGGATGGGGGTCTGGCGCACATCGGTGATCGACGAGTAGCCCGTACCCACGGCCACGGCAGCGTGGGCTGCCGAAGAAGCCAGCAGAACAGCCAAAAGGCCTGCCAGAGGACCAGCACGAAAGAATTGCATGTACGAAGA
>CAIOHW010000050.1 GCA_903858195.1 Oligoflexia bacterium
TGCGTATGAAGAGCGATTACAAGATTCAGGGCAAGCTTGCCCAGGTGAGTTTCCAGGTTGAAGAACATGTGGCCCAAGTGCTTGCCGAGATGGAGAAGCACTCCAAGCTCACCGCCTCTGAGCTAGCCAATACGGCGCTCAAGCGATTCATCACCCACCACAAGGATTTTCTGCCGCCGAACTACAAGATGCCGGTGCGCGAATCCGGCACGCGTCAGGGCTGAGAGACGGGCTGCGCAGGCAGCTCCGGCTTCTCTTGCTTCTCGCTCACAAGGTAAACGTTCAAGATGGATGCGCCGAGCTGACTCTTTTCGAGAGTCTGGCTCACGGCGATCGTCTTGCGTGACTCATGCAGCCAGAAATTCCAGGAAGCCTCCTCGCTGGGACGAAGTTCCTCGAGCCGGGATGAGGCAAGCTGGATGCGCACAACCACCCGAAGGCTCTGCTCACTGACCGTGCCCTCTTCCGGAAGTGATAGCATCATGATCCTGCCGTCAGAGAGTTGCTTGAGCTCCGCAACCTCTTCATCGCTAGCGCGCTTGAGCGGGGCCTGTGAGCCCAGCTCGTGCTCCAGGGCTTCGTCATCGCGAACCCAGGAGACTTTGAGGGTCCCGTCGCGCCGCTCGTGAACCACGCGCTGGATGGCCTGAGGCGCGGGAACCGGCGATGCTCGGCTGTTCTCGGATTCGCCCACGCGCAAAACGCTCTTATGCACGCTGGGCGCAATGGGAGTACAGGCTGCTGCAACGGCAGTAATCAGGACGGCGCGAAGGGCGAGCGAGGGCTTCATATGGCCCGTGTAGTCCAAGGGCCGTGCCAAGCGTGACGCCCCCTGGGGGCAGCCCAATTGGCCAAGGGATCAATCGGTTAGCGCCGGTCTCCAGATTTGGGCTGTCTAGAGCCCATACACCTGTCGAGTGTCTGAACGCTTAGGTGGCTTGATCCATGAGCTCGGCGATGTCCAGTACCTTGACCTTGTCGAGCATCTCCTTGCTCTTCACGCCATCGGTCATCATGGTCATGCAGAACGGGCAGGAGGATGCGACAATGCCCGCGTGCGTCTCGAGCGCCTGCTCAGTTCGGGCAATGTTGATTCGCTTGCCGATGGTTTCTTCCATGAACATGCGCCCACCGCCGGCGCCGCAGCACAGGCCCTCATCGCGGTTCTGTTTCATCTCCACGAGACGGGCCGACGGGATCGAACCCAGCACGGCGCGCGGTTGGTCGTAGATGTTGTTCCAGCGCCCCAGATAGCAGCTGTCGTGGAAGGTGATGGAGTCATCAACGCCCTTGGTCGGCTTGAGGCGCCCTTCGCGAATGAGCGAAGCGATGAACTGTGAGTGGTGGAACACCTCGTAGTTTCCGCCGAAATCCTTGTACTCGTTCTTCAAAGTGTTGAAGCAATGAGGACAGGCGGTGACCACCTTCTTGACCCCATGGCGGTTGAGGGTCTCGATGTTGGCCTGGGCAAGGGTCTGGTAGAGGTATTCGTTGCCGATTCGGCGCGCAGGATCCCCCGTGCACTGCTCCTCGTTGCCGAGGATCGCGAAACGAACCCCCGCCTTCTTGAGGAGCGAGACAAACGAGCGCAGAACCTTTTTGTTGCGATCATCATAGGAGCCTGCGCAGCCCACCCACAGCAGGACGTCGATTTCGGGGCTCTCAGCCATGGTGGGCACAGAGAGACCCTCGGCCCACTTGTCTCGATCGGCCGAGCTGAAGGCCCAGGGGGTTGCATTGGTCTCGAGGTTCTTGAAGATCGCCTGCACGCCGTCGGGCATGCGAGACTCCATCATCACCAAATTTCGACGAATATCGAAGATCTTGTCGGTCTGCTCGATGAATACGGGACAGGCAACCTCGCAGGCCCTGCAGCTCGTGCAGGCCCAGATCACATCCTCTGAGATGTCCTTGCCCACCAGCGGCGTAAGCTCATCGGTCTTGCCGGCGAGAAGCGCATCCTTGTTGGCATAGAGGTTGTGCTTGATGTCGAGCACCAGGAGTTTCGGGCTCAAGGGCTTCTGGGTGTTCCACGCCGGGCAGAGATCCTGGCAGCGTCCGCACTCGGTGCAGGCGTAGGTATCGAGAGTGTCCTTCCAGCTCAGGTCCGTGATCCTGGCGGCACCATACTGGGTGATGCTCTCGTCCGCAAAGTTGATCGGGCGCATGCCCTTTTCGCGGCTGAGCTGTCGCAGGAAAGTGTTGGGCCCTGCGGCGATGATGTGCAGGTGCTTGGAGTGCGGAATGTATGCGGCAAAGCCCAGAACCAGCAGCATGTGCACCCACTTGAAGAGCGTGGCCACGGTCAGGTTGGCATCTTCGCCAAGCCCGAGGCCTGCGGCCCACTGGGCAAGGTGCTTCGAGAAAATGAACGAATCGGCATGGCCTGCAGCAACGCCCAGAATCTGGAAGGCGTTCATCATGAGGATCGAGACCATGAGCGAGCCCGTGAACA
>CAIOHW010000051.1 GCA_903858195.1 Oligoflexia bacterium
GGTGATCGCCACCGGACTCGCACTCGCACTAGGTGTGGGGGTGGGGCTCGGGATCGGACTGGCCACGGGGCTCACGGACTTCTCAGCGGCATCACCCGGAGGAAGGTCCACTCCCTGCTGGGCTCCACGAAGGACCTCTACATGCCCGCGGCGATGACCCTTGAGACTGGGCTTGGCCACCAGAATGACGCCCAACCCGGCGGCCGCAAGGCCCCCCATGAGGATCCAAAGCCCGGTGCGCGAGTGATCCCCCTCCCTTCGATCGAATGCATAACCGCTGTGGCCCGCATCTCTGGCGGGCCGCTGCGCGCTTTGCTCGTCCATGAAGCGAGAAAACCTCGTGAGCGTCTCCTGTGGATCCAGCGCGAGAAAGCGGCAGTAGGCGATCACAAACCCTCGCACAAAGGGCTTGGCCGGAAGCTCCTCGTACAGATCATTTTCAAGGGCGTGGAGCAGCTTCAGGCTGATCTTCGTCGCCGAGGCGACCTGCTCAACCGTGAGCCCGCGGTTCTCCCGCTCATGCCTCAAAAACTCGCCCAGCGATGCAGTCTGTGAAGATCCCATCGTGATCAAGCCCTAGGGCAGGTACCTCAGGTTTTCCATCGCTCGGTCTGAAAAGTCGGTACCAGGAAAACGCTGGCTCACTTCGATGAACTTGCGACGAGCCCTGGCGTAATCGCGGCTCTGGGTCAGCGCAATGCCGATGGCGAGATGAGCTTCGGCAAAGGAGGCACACACGCGCTGGGTTGCGGCGTCGAGATCACGAAGCGCCTCTCGAAGCCTTCCCTGCTCCTGCAGGAGTTGCGACCTGAAGTAGTGAGCGTGGCAGGCACGTCCGGGAGCCTCATTGATAGCCCGATCCAATTGCTCGCGAGCCGCCACTTTCTCACCGCGCTTCATCAGGATGATCGCAAGGTTCGTGCGTGCCCGGTACGAGTCGGCATAGAGCGGATTGTTCGCAGCAGGAAGCAAAACGCGCTCGGCCTCGGATTCCAGGCCCGATTCCATCAGCACTTTTCCGAGCGTGGTGGCCACCGAGCTGTCGGAAGGAGCCTGCTCGTGCGCAAGCCTTGCCTCGAAAAGCGCAGCAGGCAGATCCTTGCGCAAAGAGTAGGCAAGCGAGCGAATGTGATGAAGCGAAGGCGCCTCAGAATGGAGCTTCTCCGCTTCGCTCAAATACTGAAGCGCTGCCGATGCATCACCCTCATCCACCGCGTTTGCAGCGAGCGCCACCCACTGGCTCGCCCGCTCGCGGCGTGAGGCACCCGTCAGCGTGGCACAAGAGGTGATCAGAAATGTCGCCAACCCCAGGACTGCGAAGACCAGCGATCTATGTCGAAGCTGCGTCAAAGTCATTATTAAGGAAAGTTTAGGAGCCACAACAGAGGGTGTCAAACCCGACTGAGCAGAGCGACGGATTCGAGATGCACCGTCTGCGGAAAAAAGTCGATGAAGGCGATCCGGTCCAGCCGCCAGCCCTTGCCCGCCGAAGACTGCAGCAACCGCCAAAGGTCCTTTGCCCATGCATCGGGGTCGCAGCCAACGGCAATCCATTGACGAAGCTCGAACTTCTGCGCGAGCTCGGCCACTGGCAGGAGCGCCTCACCCACTCCCTCGCGTGGCGGATCCAGGATCAACGCGCCCCTCCCCAGGCCAAGGGCCCCGGATTTGAGCTCTTTCTGCACCCATCGGCCCACGTCACGGGCATGGAACTGGAAATGAGCGGGCAGCTCAAGACCCTCTGCCTTGCCCGCTCCCGTATCTACGCATTGGACCTTGGCAAAGTGGGGAGCCAGCCCAAGAGAGAGGTTGCCGGCACCGCCATAGAGGTCCAAGAGCAAGCCCCCCTGATCCAGCGACGGCGCCAATGCGTCACGGATCCAGGACTTGAGGCGATCATTTTGGTCGTCATTGACCTGCCTGAATCCCAAGGCGGCATGGCCGGCGTTCCAAGCCGTCCTGGTCGACCCCTCAGGAGTCACGTCGATTTCGACTTTGCTGGGGGCAGGCAGGGCACGAGCCTCGCGACCGAGCCCCGCCAGAGCCTGGTTGATTTCCTCACGGGCGATCTCACAGCGCTCGATGGGCACGATCTCGTGGCTACCGCGGGCATAAAAGCCCACTCCGTGAGCCCCCCCGCGCAGCTGGACTCGGTTTCGGTAACCCCATGGGTTTTTGGCGGAAAACTCCTCGCGTGGGAGTTCCTCGGGGGCTTTGAAGCCCACCCTTGAAAGCGCGTGAAGCGCTCCCTGCACCTTGGTCTTCCACTGGAGGTCATAGGGCAGGTGCTGCCACTGGCAGCCCCCACACTTTCCAGCCCCCGGGCCAAACACCGAGCAGCGGGGCTGCACCCGAAGGGGAGAGGCCTCAAGGACCTCCAAGAGCTCAGCCTGGGCGTAGCGCTTCTTTTCTTCCGTCACTCGTACTCGCACCCGGTCGCCGGGAGCCGTCTGATGCACAAAGACCGCTCGCCCGGAGCCATCCCGTCCGACGCCCGCTCCCCCGCGGGAGAGATCCTGAATGGTCAATTCTAGTGTTTCGTCCACGGTGCCCCTCTGGTAGCTTGCCCGAGGCATTTAGACCCCCCAAAAGCACATGTCCAAGAATATCCGTAATTTCTGCATCATTGCGCA
>CAIOHW010000052.1 GCA_903858195.1 Oligoflexia bacterium
AGGTGCTCGAACTCGACCTCGCCGACCTCGGATCTGTGCGCGGGTTTGCAGACTCGTTCCTGAAGTTGAACATCCCGCTCCACGGACTGGTCAACAATGCGGGCGTCATGAATTCGCCCCGGCAAAAAACGAAAGACGGATTCGAACTCCAGTTCGGAACCAACCACTTGGGCCATTTCCTGCTCACCGAACTCCTGATTCCCACGCTCAAAGCGAGCGCCCCGTCTCGCGTGGTGAATGTCTCGAGCTGCTTTCACGACAAGGCCATGGGCCGTGAAGGAATGATCCACTTCGACGACCTTCACTTCGAGCGCCGCAAGTACGATGGCTGGAGGGCCTACGCCCAGTCCAAGCTCGCAAACCTCCTGCACGCCCGCCAGCTCGCCAAGCGCCTCAACGACTCGGGCGTCACTGCGGTCAGCGTCCACCCGGGCTGGGTGCGCTCGCCGCTCATCCGCCACTCCATGCCGCTTTTCTTTCAAGACGTCCTGCTCAGGCCCTTTCTCAGGCTTGCGGGGATGCTCGAGCCCTGGGAAGGCGCGCAGTCCACGCTCTTTGCCCTGCTCTCGCCCACGGTGCCCGCACAGAACGGCGGATACTTCAGCCAAGTCGGGATCTACCGCACCTCCGAGGCCAAACGCGGCGGATGGCCCCTGCATTCGCCCAACCCCCATGCCCATGACGACGCCACGGCCGAGCGCCTGAACGAGGTGAGCCTCAAGCTCGTCGGACTCGCGTAACAGGATTCCCCGCTCGGCCCGCGCCCCGATGGGGGGTCTGGCCCGACACGGGGTCACTGGCGACACATTTTTAAGACCCGTCCTCTGCCGCAAAATCTGGTCATGGGGTTTCGGACCATCGCGATTTCCATCTGCTGCCTCGTGGCAGCAGCTCCTGCGGGCGCCGGGGTGCACGACCGTGCGGTCAGGATCTTCAGGCGCATCGCACATGTCCCTCCGCTTGCGCCCGAGGTCACGGAGATGGTCGGCCACCTCAGTAACAGTTCACTCTCTCCCGAGGAACGAGATGCACGCGCGGCAGAAGTCGCGCTCAGGAGTCCCGCTTTTTACAGCACGAGCCTGGTCACCCTGTTTTCTACAACCACCAGTACTGAGCAGCTTCCGGAGCCCCTGAACGACTCGATTGCGTTTAATGTCGGCATCATCCGCGACAATATCCCCTACAGGGAGATCCTCTATGGCGACCACTACTACCGGGGCGCCCCCTCCCTGAACCTCATCCCTTCGCCCACGGCCGACCCCACCACCTATCAGTGGAGTCCCGGGGACAATGAGCACTACGCCCGCATGCAGGCACTCAGAATTGATCTCGGCAAGGTCGGTCCGGACGCGAATCTGATTCGCGTCTCGCAGACTCAAGCCGTGTTTGACGCCACAACCCCAGGCCCGGTCAACCGACAGACCGTGAATGCCGCAGGCCAGGTGACCCAGCAGCACAACCTGGTGCTTCAGAGCACCACCGCAGGCAATGTGACCCAGTATTCGCCTGATATCGCCGGGGTCATCAGCACCCGAGCAATGGCCGAGGCCTTTTTTTCGGCAGGTACGAACCGAAGGATGTTCCGTTTTGTCCTGAAGAATTATCTCTGCACCGACCTGGAAGACATCAAGGACAACACCGTGAGCTCTCAATTTATCCGGAGAGATGTGGATCGCTTTCCTGGAGGCTCGCATTCCACTTTTCAGCTCAATTGCCTGGGCTGCCACGGCATTCAAGACGCTCTCGGTAACGCGTTCGCCTACTTTGACTTCCGGGACAACCGGATGAACTATCGACGCGCCCAGGAGCCTACCTCCGCCCCTGCGGTTCGACCCAAAATGGTCCAGAACGACTCGATTTTTCCTGATGGGTTTAGACCGAGTGACGACACCTGGCATAACACCCTCTTCTCGAGCGCTGACCCGATCAAACCCCTCAAGCTGGGATGGCGCACTCCCGAGGGAGGCAGCGAGCTCGGCGGCAGCGGAGCCCACACTCTGGGCAGGGCACTTGCCGCAACCCGTGCCTTCTCATCCTGCCAGGTAAAAAAGGTCTTCAGGCATGTCTGCCTTCGAGAGCCGCAGGACTCGGAGCACACGAGGCTTGAAACGATCACAGACCGGTTTGAAAACACAAACGACTGGAACTACAACTTCAAGAACCTCTTCAAGGCGGTGGTGAACGTATGCCTTTGAAGCTGGCGCTCTCCCTTTCACTCGCATCACTCGCATTCCCGATTTTATCCGGCTGCACGGCGCGATCCACCCCTTCAGACACGACCCTGGTCTCCTCCGGAGCACCCTCAAGTTCGATGGTCGCTCTCAAAACAGCGGATCAGATCTGGAACACGTTCATGGTGCTCACCGGAGTCAGTCCCTCGGCCGTGGGGACCCCAAGCGAGATCTCGGCTTTCCTTACGGTTTACGACGGGCTGAAGCCCCAGTTGCCGGGCACGAACGAACCCACGGCTTTCGCCCCGGGACAGCAGGTTGCCATCACCAAGCTCGCGGCATTGTTCTGTGATAAGCTGGTCGTTCTCTCCGCATCGAACTCAGCGCTGGCAGAGCCTGTTTTTGGATCGCTCAACCTCGGTGCGGCTGCCAATCGGACCCTGGAAACCCCAGAAAAGCGCGTAGCTCTGGCCTCCGCCCTGCTCGAACGCTTCTGGGGCCCGGCCGAGCAGGAACGTCTTCCGTCGCGAAGCGAGGCGATCGCAGATCTGGCTTTGGTCGTTGAGGGAATTTATCTGGGTGCCAGTCCATCCAGTCAGGCAGGAATCCCACTCACAGGAAATCTCGCCAAGTCCGCGTGCACTGCTGCGCTGGCATCCCTACCGGTGGTGCTGCAATGAAGAAACAGCGTCGACTCGAAAGCTCCGCGCACGAGCAACACTCAAGCCCCATCAGCCGACGGGACTTCATCGCGCGTGGCCTGGCAAGCGGGGGCGCACTGCTCCTGACACCGAGTCTTACGCTCCTGGCGAGATCGACTGCCTTGGCTGCCGACCCCACCTGCTCTCTCCCGGCCCTGAACGATCCTGCCCGCCAGGTTCCAGTCCTCATCTTCGATCTCGCAGGCGGTGCAAACTTGTTGGGCTCGAACGTGATTGTGGGAGGGGCAAGGGGGCAAAAGGACCTTCTCGATGGATCCGCCAACCCCTACAAAGGCGTCGGCCTCAAGGCGGGAGGCACGTCAAATCCCGCAGGTACGGCAGGGAGCGACGGCTTCATTCCGGCCGGTAGCAATCGGCCACCGCAGGAACTGGGAATCGGCAACCTGAATGAGGAGTTTGGTCTGGCCTTCCACCCTGATAGCGGAATTCTCGCCGGGATGATGGAGGTCACAGACGCAGCACAGACCAGGCCCCGAGTGGATGGGCTTGCGCTATGCACGGCTTCTGCCGACGACACCTCCTCCAATCCCTTCAATGTCGCATTCTGGTTGGCAAGATCAGGCCTCACCGGTCAGCTTGCCGCTACTCTCAACACGACTCGCGGAGGCATTGCCGGCAAGTCCACCATTCCCCAGGGTTCGTTTGATCCCCGCTTTCGGCCGCTATTGATCACCTCGCCCGCGTCCCTCACAGCAGTGGTGGGCCCGGGCACCCATCTGACTCAGATGCTTTCCAATCCTGCCGATCGAGATCGCATCATGGGGTTCATGAACCGCATGTCCAGTGCGGCGCTCTCTCGATTCACCCAGCTGGAACTTGCCGATCAGCTTCGACACAGCCTGGGGTGCAGCTCGGCACTCCAGAAGGAACTCATGGAGAAAAATCCTGCACCGCTCCAGTTCAGTACCGACGGGGACTTTCAGGCGGTGTTCCCGGGCATCACGCAGACTCTTTCCAGTGATCTGGGCAAGACTGCCGCGATCTGCCATGCACTCCTCGGAGGATTTGCCGGCGTGGGCACCATCACGCTCGGTGGCTACGACTATCACGACGGAACCCTCACTGGGGGGAGAGCCAAGGACAAGGCCGCAGGCAGGCTGATTGGAAGGGCTCTGGAGATCTTCAGGAGGAAGGGAAAACCCGTCTTGATCTACGTGTTCACTGACGGTGGAGTCTACAGCAGCGAGAGCTCCACCAACACCAATGACCCCACCTGGAATGGTGATGACGGCGAAAAAGGTGGAGCACTCCTGTTTGCCTTGCATCCGACAGCGGCAAGAACTTCGGCTCCGCGCCTGAGGGAGTCCTTCGCGAGCCCGGACGTCTACGGAAGGCAGCTTGGAGAGTACCGATATCTCAACGGCAAGATCGGCGCCAAGCGCAGCGCCGTGGTCACCGGAGGAGACGTATCGGCGCTTGCACGGGCCGTTCTCGCCAACTACTTCGCACTTCACACGGAGGATCTCGGCGAGATCCGGAGGAGACTCATTGAGACCACCGGAAGCGAGCCCTTCAGCTCCGCACCAGGAGGATTCGAACGCTATGTCGCGTTCAAGAAGCTCATTGCATAAGCTTCGCTTGCTGCTTCTCCTGCCGCTCGCCTTATTGGGAGCAGCCCCCTCCTGCGCGCCCTCCAAGGTCGGCTTCGACAAGGCCTTCCTTTCCGATCAGGACTTGAAGTCGATTCCCGACTTCCAGCTCCGCTCGGAGGCAGCCTTCCGCCTGAAGGTTCACCCTATTCTTCGGGCCTATTGCTCGTCGTGCCACCGCAGCGACTCTGGCCAACTCGGCTCAAACTACCCCCATGCGGACGAGAGCATTGAGATTTCGCACGCCACGGCGGTCGGCAATCACTTTGTCAATTTTGCGCACCCCGAGCGCTCTCGTTTTGTGGAGGTGGCTAACGGAGATCACGTCACTGCTGCGCTGGTTTCGGCACTGGATGAAAACGAAACCACCCGACTTGAAGCGGCTATCTCCGCCTGGGGTGCCATCAGGGGGCCCGATCCGACCGCTGCATTCTTATC
>CAIOHW010000053.1 GCA_903858195.1 Oligoflexia bacterium
GGCATCTATATCGCAGCAGGCGCCCATGGCCCCGAGACCGCAGGTCCGGTGCTCATCCACCACAACGAGCTTGCCTACAACGGTCGTAACGGCATTCAGGTCAACGGATCGCATGAGTGGATTCGAATCGAAGACAACATCGTCCATCGAAACAACCTCGCCGGTATTGCCAGCACCGGAAACGCCCACGTGCAGATCAAGGGCAACTTCATTGCTGAAAATCTGAAGCAGGGGATCACCCTCCTGATGTACATCGATGACGCCTACTGGGATCCAACCCTGGCAGTGACGCCCTCGACCAGCTATCGTAGCGGGATGCTCGACTGGAGGCCCAAGCACTTTGCTACCATGGGGCCGACTTTCATCCGCAACAACACGATCGTGGTGCGAGCCGAGCGCTATGATCCAGCCACGAGTGAAACTCCTGCCGTACACGGTGCGATTGATATCGCACAGTGGGGTGGGTTCAATGCGGCGCTGGGCGACTATGCGCACTTTCCGCTACGAGATGTGCGGATCGAAAACAACCGCCTCCATACTGTGGATCGGGCCAACATCCGCACCCAGATTGACGAGCCGCTGCCTGACTTCCGCGGCGTCAAGACGATCCGGCACATTCGAGCCACCGGAAATCGGATCTACGCTTCGAGCAGTAATGCGCTGTTCTGCACGCCGTACTCCAACCAGTGGTGTCTGGGCGGCGACATGAGGACCATCGCCACGATGCAGGCCGACTACCCGCTCAATATTTATGGGTTTGGGTGGGCCAATAACCAGGTCGCTCCGATCTTCAGTTCCATGCCGGTTGTGGCGCAGTTCCCGGTGGGACAGGGGCGAGTCGACACCCGGGCCTTTTCACAGGCCAATCCGTTCAGGGTCGTCGATTATCGCTTTGCTCCCTGAGGAGCGGCGCGGCGGCTGATTCTTTGCAATCGAACAGGGCGTGCTTCCGCGCGCCCTGTTCTTTTTTTCACTCTCGCTCTTCCTTGCTGGCTTCGGGCCCAAGCCGGAGCCCGTCCCAAGTCGACTGCTCATGGGGGTGCTGGGCGATTCGATATCGGCTGCGACACTGGCCGACATCCCCATCCCCGATTGTCAGGACCCCGAAGAAAAGGTGCGGAAATGGAACGAGCAGGCGACCGATCAGCGCCTGATCTACACGAACAAGCGCCGCCTCTCGTGGGGTTCGGGCACCGCCATTCGCTCTCATCACCGGATGCTCAAGGACTACCTGAAGTCCATGGGTGACCCAGCCCAATTGGAGGTCCTGAACCTCTCCCATCCCGGTGACAGCACTCGCGCGCTTCCAGGGCAGGCGCGCAGGCTGGTAGAAGCCTACCGGCGTGGAGACTACTCTTCACTCAAGTACGTTGTACTCACGATTGGATCGAATGATGCCTGTGATTCGAAGCCCGAAGCAGATCTTGCTGCAATCAGGGGCTCGATCCTGGGTGCCATGGCCGAGCTCGCGCGCGGAGTGTCGCAGCAAGAGCCCATCCGCGTGCTGGTCGTAGGTGCTCCCAGGATTCCGCTGCTTGGGGTGCCAGAGATCCAGAATGCCAAGACTGCGTTTGGCCTGGACTGCCGCACGGTTCGAAACGGAATCCTGCGATTCTGCAACCGGCTCACCACTTGGAAGTCGAGCGACGAGCTTGTGGCAGCGCTTGCAGCTGTGGAAAGAGTCAATTCGGCCCTGGAGAGCGCGGTCCATGAGGTGAATGCCGAGTTTCCGAAGATCCGGATGGTGTATTCCGGAAGGCTCTATCAGTCCGAGCTCGCTCTAGATCTGCTTGCAGTGGACTGCTTTCACCCCTCCGCCCGAGGGCAGGAACAAATCGCACTTCAAACTTGGGGAGATCAACCATGGTTTCATTGATTGCCGCCGTGCTCGCGCTGCAAGGCGCATCCACTTCAGCTCAGCCCACGGTCTGCGACGGAGTGGTGATCCGCCAGCAAGCCCCGGTCTCCGTGACTGAAGGGGACGAGCTCAGCTACGAAATCGAGGTCCACAACGTGGACGATTGCGAGCTTGGACCCGTGGAGATCCTTGATTTTCTGCCGTATGGCATCGACATCCGACAGGTCACGCCCCCTTCTGCGGGAAACCCGGGAACCGACTCCCCGCCGGAGTGGATCGCCAAGCTTCGCTGGGAGTGGCCGAAGATTCCCCCGGGCGGCAGCGTCTCGATGCGGATCGCAGGGCTGGTGCCCCGGGGCACCCGGGGTTGGCTTCGAAACACGGTGTGCGTGTCTTCACCC
>CAIOHW010000054.1 GCA_903858195.1 Oligoflexia bacterium
GATCGGTGGTCTTGATGTCCTCAGGGTCACCCGAAAGGACGGCCCAGCGGAAGGGCCCGCGACCCTCGCAGAACTGCGGACGAATGTAGAGGGGCACGAATCCCTTGAAGTCGAAGGCATTCTGGACGCCGACCTTGATCGCCTGTCCGCGGATGTTGTTACCGTAGTCAAACACGTAGGATCCGCGTCTCTGGAACTCGAGCATCGCCTCGACATGCCGGCCCATGCTCTTCATTGAGTGTTCGATGTACTTCTTGGGATCGCTCTTTCGAAGCTCGAGGGCCGCCTCGAGCGACATTCCGTGAGGGATGTAGCCATTGAGCTCGTCATGGGCGCTCGTCTGATCGGTCACCATTTCGGGCTTGAAGCCCAAATCGAGAAGCTGCCACAGCACTTCGGCTGCATTGCCGATCAAACCGATCGAACGGGCTTCTCCGGTCTTTCGGTACTTTTCGATGCGCTTGAGGGCGTCTTGAAGGTCGCTTGCCATCTCATCGAGGTAGCGCGTCTCCAGCCTGCGGTTCGCCCGGGTGGGATCGACCTCGATGTTGAGCGAGATGGCGCCTGCCATGGAAGCAGCCAGCGGCTGCGCGCCACCCATGCCGCCCAGGCCCGCCGTCAGGATGACCTTTCCGGTGAGGTCGCCCCCAAAGTGCTGGCGGCCAGCCTCGGCAAAAGTCTCGTAGGTGCCCTGAACAATCCCTTGCGTGCCGATGTAGATCCAGGAGCCCGCCGTCATCTGGCCGTACATCATGAGGCCGCGGTCCTCGAGCTCCCTGAAGTGCTCCCAGGTCGCCCACTTGGGCACGAGCACGCTGTTGACGAGGATCACGCGTGGAGCAAGCTTATGGGTCGGCATGACGGCCACGGGCTTGCCGCTCTGGACGAGCAGAGTCTGCTCATCGGTGAGGTCGCGGAGCGAGGCCACGATGGCGTCGTAGGACTCCCAGTTACGCGCGGCCTTACCGATACCGCCGTAAACCACCAGATCCTCGGGCCTCTCGGCGACCTCGGGATCCAAGTTGTTCATGAGCATCCGGAGTGCGGCTTCCTGCTGCCAGCCCTTGCAGGTGAGGGTGTTTCCTTTCGGAACTCGTACGACTCGGCTCATGTGATTCCTTCCTTAGCTAAAAGTGCACCGACCTCGGGCGAAAGCAGCATGCACTCCAGGCGCTTGAGATCATCGTGGTAGGAGCGATCGGACTCGGCATAGGCCGCCTCTTTTCGAATCAAGTCATGCATCGACTCGAGAGCTCGCGAGCTCTTGAGCGGCCGCAGCAGATCGATGCCCTGCGCCGCACACAAAGCCTCCATTGCAAGCACACGGCGGGTATTCTCCACCACCTGGGTTGCCTTGCGAGCCGCCCAGGCGCCCATGCTGACATGATCTTCTTTGTCGGCTGAGGTCGGAATCGAATCGACCGAGGCCGGATGACAGAGGGTCTTGTTCTCGGAAACGATGCTCGCTGCGGCGACTTGGATGATCATGAAGCCGGAGTTGAGCCCGCCCTTCTTGATGAGGAATGCCGGCAGATCGGAGAGCGCCGGATTGATGAGCTTTTCCATGCGCTGCTCCGAGATTGAGGCAATCTCGGCCATGGCGATCGAAAGGGCGTCCATCGCAATGGCAACGATTTGTCCGTGAAAGTTTCCGCCACTCAGGATCTTGTCTTCGCTCGGAAACAAGAGCGGGTTGTCGGTCACTGCGTTGACTTCTCGCTCAAGCACTCCCCTGACAAACGCCAGCACATCGCGTGATGCCCCGTGCACCTGGGGCATGCAGCGAAGCGAATAGGGGTCCTGAACTTTACCGCAGTTCTCATGGCTGAGCGCGATGCCGGACTTCTTCGGCCTGCCATCGCTGGAGAGCAGGGCCTTGCGGATGTTGGCGGCCACCAGCACCTGCCCCGGATGGGGCCGCACCGCATGGATCTCGGGTTCAAACGCCGTCTCAGTGCCGCGGATGGCCTCCACGGTCATGGCCCCGAGGACGTCGGCCACGCGCGCCAGATGCTCGGCTTCAAGCAGCGCAAGCGCTCCGAGCGCCGTCATGAACTGGGTGCCATTGATGAGCGCAAGGCCCTCCTTGGGTCCAAGCACCAGGGGCTTGAGTCCGGCTGACTTCAAGGCCTGGGCTGCCGACATCACCCGACCCTGGAAGCGAACCCTACCTTCGCCGATCAGAGGCAGGGCGAGGTGTGAGAGAGGTGCGAGGTCGCCGCTTGCCCCTACCGAGCCCTGCGA
>CAIOHW010000055.1 GCA_903858195.1 Oligoflexia bacterium
CAGCAGTCATTCCAGCCGCGGGACTAGGTACCCGCTTTCTGCCGGCTACCAAGGCCGTGCCTAAAGAAATGCTGCCCATCATCGATGTGCCCATGATCCAGCACATCGTCGAGGAAGCGGTTCGTAGCGGCATCGAGCGCGTCGTGCTGGTGACCGCTCGCCACAAGGAAGCGATCGAGAACCATTTCGACTACAACTATGAGCTCGAACATTCGCTCATCGAAAAGCACAAGCACGACCTTGCCGAAATCTCCCGTTCCGTGGCTTCGCTCTGCGAAGTGATCTCGGTCCGACAGAAGAACCCGCGCGGCCTCGGACATGCCGTGCTTTGCGCCGAACCCGTCGTGGGACGTGAGCCCTTCGCAGTGCTTCTTGGGGATGACTTGATCGACTCCGAGGTGCCCTGCACCCGGCAACTGGCCTCGATCTTTGAGAAGGAAGGGGCTTCCGTGGTCGGCGTCATGGAGGTGCCTGCAGCTGAGGTGTCCAAGTACGGCATCATTGGCGGCAAGGAGCTCTCCAAGGGTCTTTGGGAGGTCTCGAGGCTCGTGGAGAAGCCCAAGCCCGAGGCGGCCCCTTCACGCTGGGCCATTCCCGGCCGCTATGTCCTCACACCGACGATCTTTGACTGCCTTCGCGAGACCCGGCCGGGGGCGGGGGGAGAGATCCAGTTGACTGACGCGCTCCAGATTCTGGCCACCCGCGAGCGCCTGCTCGCTCATGCCTATCAGGGGACCCGCTACGACACCGGGGATCGCCTGGGCTTCATCGATGCCACCCTTGCCTTTGCCCTGAAGCGCCCGGAACTTCGATCCGGGGTGCTGGAGATCCTTCAAAAACATCTCAAATAGGGCCACACTGGTCCCATGATCCAAGCTGCGCTTCTTTTTGTCGCAATGCTCGCGCCCGTCGTGGCGCAAGCCTACATTCCTCCTTCAGAGTTCATCATGAAGGGCGTCGCCCAGAAGCGTTCTCCACTCAAGTCGGCAAGGGTCCGCGGGGTCGTACTGGGGATCAACAACGAGGGAGCGCTGACCGGCGCCAAGTTCACGGAAGAAACCCTCTACGACGGCCAGTCGGGCATGATCCGCTCCTACGCCCTCGACGAGCAGAACACGGAACTCTACCGTTCCGAGCGGATGATCAACAAGGAGGTCGCCGCAAAGGAGAGCGCGCCGCTGGTTTCGACCGT
The DNA here is from genome assembly GCA_903858195.1 of Oligoflexia bacterium. Lineage (GTDB taxonomy): Bacteria > Bdellovibrionota > UBA1018 > UBA1018 > UBA1018 > CAIOHW01. The sequence goes on from CAIOHW010000055.1 coordinate 1,193, forward strand.
CCTGTTCGAGTCCAAGCCCCAGAACATGCTGGTCCAGTTCCGGCGCTGGGGTCTTCCGATCAAGACCGAAGAAGAGCTCCTGCGCCTGTCGGACGAAGCTGAACGGCGGTCGGTCGAAAAGACTTTCTTTGCCAGGCAGAAGCTGACGGCCGGACTCCAAGTGTCCTGGGTATTGGGTGAGAAGGCGGGCAACCAGCTCTGGGTGGAGAAGGATACCTTTCTTCCGGTGCGCATCCTGCTTTCCGGAAGCGACAAGGTCGACATCCTGGTTGAGAATTACCGCGTCACTCGCGAGGTGCCGTTTCCACGAATCATCACCGTCTCGTTGGACCAGGAGCGCGTCTTTCGCGAGGAGATCCAGGAGTTCACCGTGAATCCGGCGGAAACCGCCGACTCCCGAAAGGGCGCCCAGCTCGGCTTCACCGAGGCCGGAAACTCTGCCGATGGCGACGTCCGCGACCTGATCCGCACCTACTACAAGCTGGTGCGATGACACAGCACCTGGAGGCCCCGGCATCCGGTGATGACCTGCTCATCACCGTAGCGGTACCTCGACCGCTGGACCTTGAGTTCACCTACCGTGTGACGGAAGGGCAGGCAAAGGCCCTCGGTCGTGGAAGCTGGGTCGTTGTTCCCTTTGGGCGCGGCAAGACCCACGCCTGGGTCACTGCAGAGCCGTCTCCGCTGGATTCCCTTCCTCCGGGCCTTTCGCCCGAGAAACTCAAGTCCGTGATCGAGGTGGGCCTGCCGTCGACGGCCATGCCTGCCGACATCTTCGAGCTCTGCCGCTGGACCCATGAGTATTACCATTCACCCCTGGGCGAGGTGCTCAACGCCGCGATGCCTGCGGCAGCACTTGGCCTAAGGAGTGCTCGCCGTGAGGCGAGGCGCGGTGAAGCGGGGGAGGTCGCTCCCGCGAAGCTGAATGCACTGACTCCACGGCAGCAACAGGCCCTTGCCGAGATCGTTGCAGCTGACTCCCGCAAACCCGCGCTCCTCCATGGGGTGACCGGGAGCGGTAAGACCGAGATTTACCTGCATCTCGCACGAGCCGCCCTGGATGAGGGGCGCTCCGTGCTGATCCTCGCACCTGAAATCGCACTCACTCCGCAGCTGCACGAGCGATTTGAGAGGGCGCTCGGGGTGCGCATCGGTCTTTGGCACTCGGCGCTTGCCGATGGCCAGCGGCGCGACCAGACGGCTGCCATGCTCTCTGGCGAACTCAGGGTGGTCGTCGGTGCCCGCTCGGCAGTCTTTGCTCCGCTTCGTGACCTTGGGCTTGTGGTCGTCGACGAAGAACATGACCCCACCTACAAGCAGGAGGACCGGGTCCGTTACCACGCCCGTGACGTCGCGATTGTTCGCGCCCGCAACTCGGGTGCGCGTGTGCTGCTGGGTTCGGCAACCCCGAGCCTCGATACGCTTGAGCGCGTGCGGGAAGATAAATTCCATCGGGTGATGCTCCCCGAGCGCATCCGCGAGCGGCCGATGCCCGAGGTGCAGATCGTTTCGCTTGGGGAGGAGGAAAAGGTCGAAGGGATCCAGGCGCCGCTTGCGCAGTCCACGCTCCAGGCAATCCAAGAGACGCTCGCTGCCGGACAACAAGTGATGGTCTTTCTGAACCGCCGGGGTTTTGCCGCTTTTTTGCTCTGCGAGGACTGCTCCGAGGTCGCCGGCTGCCCGAACTGCTCGATCTCGCTCACCGTCCACAAGCGCGACCGCCAGTTGCGCTGCCACGTCTGCGGGCATTCGCGGTCCATCCCCAATTCCTGCTCCGAATGTCGCAGCGACCGGCTGATTGCCATCGGCGCCGGCACCGAGAGCCTCGAAGACGAGCTGCCCGGCCTGCTGCCCTCGGCCCGGATCCTGAGGCTGGACCGTGACCAGGTGACCAGCAGCACGCGCCTCTCCGAGGTGCTCGACAGCTTCAGGCGGGGCGAGGCCAACCTGATGCTCGGCACCCAGATGCTCGTCAAGGGCCACGACTTTCCGAATGTCACGCTCGTAGTCGTCATCCTGGCAGATGCGTTGTTTCGATTCCCGGACTTCAGGGCGTCCGAGCGATCGCTCCAGATCCTCACCCAGGTTTCCGGCCGCGCAGGAAGGGGCGAGCTTCCGGGCCGGGTGATCGTCCAGACCTACTCCCCGGAGCATCCGGTGCTTGACGTTCTTTCGGGCAGGCGCACGGTCGATGACTTCCTGGATGAGGAGCGGGCCCTTCGCGAGGCCTTGCGCTATCCGCCATTTGGCAGGCTTGCTAGGATCCGTATTGAGTCGCCTGAGGCGCAGGACGCCCGCACGCGGTCCCAGCAGGTGGCCCGTGATCTTGCGGCGTTTTCCAGCCAGGGGCTCGAAGTGCTCGGGCCCAGTGAGGCGTTCCTCGAAAAGGCCAAGGGCATCTTCCGCTGGGATATCCTCCTGAAGTCCCGCAGGGTGGGGGTCCTTCACCAGGCCCTGCTCCAGGCCC
>CAIOHW010000056.1 GCA_903858195.1 Oligoflexia bacterium
CATGAATCGCCGCCACCGCATTCTGCGGGTCCACTGCATCATCTGCCGCCTCGGCGGCCGTGCAGTACTTGTCGATCTGAACCTTGCCCTTGTAGTTGCCATTGCACGGAGCTTCGAGGGCCAGGGCCTGACCCGCCGCGAGTTGCCCTGCGATCACGATGATGGCAACCCCACGCTGGAGCCGATTCCGACGACTTGGGCTTTGGAACATGCAAGGTCCCCCATCCATGAGAGTGGCACGCTTCGACCCTTCAAGCCATGCGTCCGAACCGACACAGGGGTCGGAAGTGGATTACGCCACTCGGAACGACTTCATGAGCCTCTGGGCCACGGGGTTTTGGATCTTTCGTGCGGCCGAGATCAAAAAAAGCTCTTCGTAAAGGCCTTCGAGCTTTCCGATCGCGATGAGCTTTCGCTGCTTCACGTACTCCGAAACCGCAAACTCCGGGACCACGGTAAGCCCGACCCCCTGCAGGGCAAGCAGCTTTTGAACCATCACGTCTTGTGCCTCGACCACAAGATCAGGCGTAAACGACCGGTCCTGGCAGTAGCTCTCAAAAGCATGCCGCACGCTACTATCGCCAGTGGGAAGCACAAAAGGCGCACGGTCCATCGATGCGGGAAAACCCTTCTTGAGCCCAGCAAAACGGGGAGCCCCCACCACCCAGAGAGGGAGCCTCGCAATGCGCCTGGCGTGCACACGCCCGGGCTCGGCAGGCGGAACGAAGTTCGAGATCATGAGGTCCACTCGATGCTCAATGAGGCTTTCGAGCAGGGACTCGGGCTTGCCTTCGAGCACCTTGACCGTACAGCCCCCGGGTGCGAGCGCCTGCCTGACCAGCTCGACCGTGAAGTGCTTGGGGATCGTATCAAGCGCCGCCACTTCGAGGGAAGTCCGCTTTGCGGTGGGCCGATCCAGGAGGGTCTCCACCATCTCGCCGCCCAGTCGAAAAATCTCACGCGTGTAGGCATGAACGAGCCTACCGCGTTCGTTGGGAGTGATGCTGCGATGCGCCCGCTCAAAAAGAGAAAACCCTAGCGACTGCTCAAACTGCTTCATCTGAATCGACAGGGCTGACTGGCCGATTCCGAGCCTCGCTGCGGCGCGTGTCAGGCTGCCTTCCTCGGCGATGACATGGAAACAGTACAAGTGGTGGTAGTTGATCCAAAACGAGCGGCCTTCGATCACGAGCTTCATGGTTTTATTTTATCAAATAAAACAGTTTTTTTTATGAATTATATTTAGCCACCAAAAAAGCCCACTATCAGGGGCATGAACAACACCTCAGACCACCCCGCAATTCGTCGCCTGATCGAAGGCAATCGCCGATTTACTTCGGGCCTGCGCTCGGTCGAGCCCATGATGGCCCACCTTAGGATGGCCGAGCTTGCCGCAAACGGGCAAAAGCCGTTCGCAGTCGTGCTCACCTGCTCGGACTCACGGAGTCCGGTCGAACTGATCTTTGACCAGGGGCTGGGCGACCTCTTCGTAGTTCGGGTGGCAGGCAACGTCGTGGCCCCGAGCCTGCTTGCGAGCATCGAATTTGCGGTCGCAAACTTCGGTTCGTCGGCGATCGTGGTCCTGGGTCACACGCTCTGCGGCGCGGTCAATGCGACGATCAAGCACTCGATTGATCCGAGCCAGCCGCTCCCCTCCCCCCACCTCGAAGAGCTCGTGGGAAGGATCCGGCCCGCCATCGAGTCGGCCGAGCGCGAGCACCCGATCAGCCATCCAGGCTTCCTCCATCATGCGACGCTTGAGAACATCGACCGCAGCGCCCGCCTGATCCTCGAGCAGAGCCGGATCGTCCGCGAGCTCGTGGCGCAAGGCAAGCTTACGGTGGTGGGAGCACTCCTCGATATCGCCTCAGGCAGGGTGGATTTCCTGCAGGACGCACACAACCAGATTCAAAACCGCAAGGAGACGGCCCATGTATCGGCTTGAGCGCGAAGAGTTCGTCAAGACGCCGTATGTCACGCTTTGGTCCACCCTTGGATTCCAGGCGGGCTTCCTGAATGCATTCGGCTTTCTCGCCTGCGGCCGCTACATCTCGCATGTGACCGGCGTGGGCACCCAGATGGGAATGGCCATGGCCGAGAGCCGGCCGTGGTTTGCTCTCGAGTTGCTGGGCTTCCCCTTCTTCTTCATCCTGGGTGCATTCTCAAGCGGAGTGGTGACGAGTGCCCGAATTGAGCGCGGTCTCAAGCCACACTACCACCGAATCACGCTGCTGCTTCCGGCCGTGCTTCTTGGACTCCTGATTGCCGGGTGGGCCGGCTCCTTCGGGCCTTTTGGCGAAGACCTGATGCAGCCCCGCGACTTCGTGCTGCTCTACCTGCTCTCGTTTGTCTGCGGCATGCAGAATGGCTGTTTTGCGACACTCACCAAAGGCCAGATCAGGACCACGCACCTGACGGGCATCAGCACCGATATCGGCACCGACCTCGCCCGACTGTGGTTTGGCAAACTGAAGGGTGAAGAGCTCGCACTCACTCGGCGCACGAACTTTTCGAGGATCGCGACCTTCGCCTCTTTTGCGGTGGGCTCGATCGTGTCGGTGCACATGAGCCAGAGCCTGGGCTTTGGCGCCCTGGTCATCCCGCTTGGCACCTCGCTCGTGACGGCTTTTGTGGTGCGCATGATCAGCCATGCGCTCGATCTCAGGATGCGGGGAGTGCAGGCCTCGAATCCAGCCGATCATGACCCTAGGATCCAGCTCGCGTGAGCAATGCGAGCGTCTCGACATGGTGGGTCTGGGGGAAGAAGTCGAACGGAATGAGTTCGACCGTGCGAAGCCC
>CAIOHW010000057.1 GCA_903858195.1 Oligoflexia bacterium
CATGGCTTCGGTGATCTCCACTTCGACCATGTCGCCGGCAATCAGGGGCTTGGCGGTGAGTTCCTCTTCCATCTCTCCCTGGTCCCCAGAGATATCATTGATGAGTACGTGTCCGTCGATTTCCTGCGCCTGCGTGGGCAGGCGTCCCTGGAGCAGGAGTTCGGTCTCCTCGCTCTGGCCCTCAATCATGAGCGGAAAGCGCTTGCCCACGAGCTTTTCGTTGCGACCGAGCGACTGCTTCTGGAGGATCTCGGTCAGGACCTTGGCTCGCCTGCGTTTAACGTTGGGATGGATCTGTCCGTCCATCTCGGCAGCCTTGGTGCCTTCTTCCTTCGAGTACCTAAAGACACCCACGTGATCGAGCCTGAGGGCCTCGATGTCGCGGCAGAGTTCCTGGAACTCCTCTTCGGTCTCGCCCGGGAATCCGACAATAAGCGAAGTGCGGAACACAACGCCCGGGATCTTGGAGCGGAGCTTCGAGACCAGGTCAAAGAGCTTGGACTTGGTGAGCCTGCGATTCATGGAAGCAAGCACCCGGTCGTTGGTGTGCTGGATCGGCATGTCGAGGTACTTCACGATCTTGGGTTCGCGGGCGATGATCTCGACAAGTTCATCCGAGAATTGATCGGGATACACATAGTGCAGACGAATCCACTCGATTCCTTCGACCTTGACGAGTTCCGGGAGCAGCGTCTCGAGGCGCTCCTTGTACTTCCATTCCATGCCGTATTCGGTGAGGTCCTGCGCCACAAGGTTCAGCTCACGCACGCCGCGGGCCGCAAGTTGTCTGGCCTCGGCAACGAGCGATTCGACCGTACGCGAGCGGACATTGCCGCGGAGCTTGGGAATGATGCAGAAGGCGCAGCGTCGATTGCAGCCTTCAGAGAGCTTGAGGTAGGCCGTGTGGAGCGGACCCGTGTGCATTCGGGGGTCGCGCTCGGTGTGGATGAATGCTGGCTGGTCGATATATGAGCGCTTGGGGAGCGGAGCACCCTGCTCAAGGGCTTTTCCGTGTGCATCCAAGAGCTCAGTGATGCGGTGATACTGGCCTGTCCCGATGAAGAGATCCACTTCGGGCATCTCGTTTTCGAGCTCCTTTGAGTAGCGCTGGGGGAGGCATCCCGATGCGACCAGCACCTTGCAGCTGCCTTCCTGCTTGTGTCCCGCCATTTCGAGGATCGTTTCGATCGACTCCTCCTTGGAAGCCTGAATGAAGGAGCAGGTGTTAACGATGATCACCTCGGCCTGCTCGGGCTCGGGGACAACCTGATATCGGCCTTTTTCGAGCATGCCGAGCATGACCTGCGAGTCGACCAGGTTTTTGGGGCATCCCAGGCTGACGAAGTAGACGCTGTTCTTGTGGGTGTCGGGTGTATTCATGATTTAGTCCCTGAAGTTTCCAAATTGCATGGGCACTTTGAGGGTGTCCTGCTTGCCTTTGAGGAGTGCGATTGCCGATTGAAGGTCGTCTCGGTTCTTGCCGTTCACGCGAACCTGCTCGTCCTGAATCTGAGCCTGCACCTTGAGTTTGCTGTCCTTGAGGGCGGCGATGATCTCCTTGCCCTTTTCCTTTGAGATTCCTGCCTGCACGGCAATCACCTGCCGCACGCTTCCACCGAAAGCCTGCTCCTTGTCCTTAAACTCGAGAGAGAGCGTCGAGACTCCGCGCTTGATCATCTTGCTCTGGAGGATGTCGACCACTGCGTCGAGCTTTCCCTCCTCGCTGCACCAGAGGGTGATGGTCTTGGCCTTCAAGTCGAGCTTGATCTCGGACTTCACGCCCTTGAAATCAAAGCGCTGGCCGAGTTCTTTGGTGGCCTGATTGATGGCGTTATCGACTTCCTGCCAATTCATTTCGGACGAGACATCAAAGGATGGCATAGTGCGCCATTCCATACGAAATAAGTCGGATTAAGGCAAGGGCCTATAATCCTTATTCTTTTATGATGTCGGTGCGGGGTGGAACCTTAAACCTGAAGGATTCCAGAGGGATGCCCTTTCCTAGCTCAATGCTCGAGAGCTGGATGGAGGAGCGGTTCCCGTCCCGGTATTCGAGCGAGACCCGTGTGATCTGCGACTTCTCGGGATCGATGGTCACTTGGGCGAGCTTCAGGCCTGCCACAGAGCCCCTTCTTGGGAGGAGCTTGAAAGTATTTCCGGGGAGCGACTCGATCCGGAGGCCCTGTTTGACTGCAGCGCTGAAGCGGCCGGCGAGTAGGGCATCGATCAGTCGGCTCTTCACCTGGGCCGCTTTACGAATGATGACCTGGCCCTTTTCGGTCTCGTCGAACGGCGGGGTGTAGAACCAGAGCGTGGACCCATCGCTCACCAGCAGACTTGGGTCGGGCGTCTCGGTTTCCCATCGCAGGCGATTGGGGGCCTTCCACGCGAGCCTGCCCTGGCTCTTTTTAGTGTCACCCAGAGTCTTGGAAACCTCTTCCTGCTCGAATGAGGCCTCGAGAGCCCCCGCCTCTCGGTAGCGAGTCTCGATGCGCTGAAGCAGGGCTGGAACACCGGTCCGGGCTTGGGTTTGCGGAGCAGGTGCAGTTGCCGCAGCCGCAGTGAGGGCCCCGATCCATGCAACGAGCGCCACCCGCCTCATTAGTTCATCCGGACGGAAACCATCTTCGAGACGCCGGGCTCTTCCATCGTCACGCCATAAAGCGTGTCATTGAGCTCCATGGTCTTCTTGTTGTGCGTGATGATGATGAACTGGCTCTTGGCAGACATCTCACGCAGGAGCGCATTGAACTTGCCCACGTTTGCGTCATCGAGCGGAGCGTCCACTTCGTCGAGCAAGCAGAACGGCGAGGGCTTGACCATGAAGATCGCAAAGATCATCGAAACGGCGGTCAGCGCCTTTTCGCCGCCCGAAAGGGCCTGCATGTTGACGATCTTCTTGCCCGGAGGCTGCGCAAGGATGTCGACGCCGGCCTCGAGGATGTCGTTTGAGCCTTCGGGGTAGACCAGCGAGAGCTTGGCCTGCCCACCGCCAAAGATGATCGGAAAGAGCTTTTCAAAGCGATCGGCGATCGCCTCGAAGGCCTTCTTGAAGCGATCCTCGGAGGTCTTGTTGATGTGCTCAATCGCCTCTTGGAGGTTTTGCATCGACTGCTCGAGATCACGCTTCTCGGTGCAGAGGTGCTCGTAGCGTCCCTGCAGCTCCTGGAACTCGTGCACCGCATTCGGATTCACGTCGCCGAGCTTGCGGATCTTCTCACGGAGCAGTTCCACCTGCTCGTTGAGCATGGTCTCTTCTTCCGCACTCATCTCGGCGGTGACCACCGGATCCTTCATCTCTTCCTGGATCGGAGATTCCGGGGTCGGGTTTTCGAGGCAGCCTGCGCCGTACTTCTCTTCGAGGTTCTGGACGAGGTGCGAGAGGTCGGAGCCGAGCTTCTCGAGCTCGATCGCAAGCTGGTGGCTGTTGTTGTTTTTCGAGTCGCCCTCCTTATGGAGGCGCTTGATGCGCTCGAGGCCTTCGTTTACGCGCGAAGTGACGATCGCAAGCTGGTTGCGGGTCTCCGAGAGCTTGGCGCCCACCTCCGAGATCTGGAGCGTGAGTTCATGGATGCGGGCCTCGCAGCGCGTGTCGCCGCCACTGTGCTCGTCGCGCTCATTCAGGGCGCGATCCAGCAGGCGGGTGATCTCTTCGATGCGGCGTTCACGGCCGTTGACGACACCCTGGAGCGACTGGAACTCACGCTTCAGGCTCTGGGCGCGCTCGGCAACCGAGGCTTCTTCGATCTTCAGCGACTGAAGCGTGGATTCGAGCTCACGAAGGGAGGCATCCAGCTGGTGGACCTCGGCCTCCTGCTGCTTGAGTGAACCCTCGAGATCCGTGCGCGAGGCAAGGATCGTCTCGAGCTGGGTGTTGACCGACTCGAGATCCTGCTTCACGGAGGTCTGGTCGTCAGCGTTGCGCGACTGGGTCGAGCTGAGGCGCTGGACCTGTGAGGCCTGGTCTTGTGCTGCACGATCGCCCTGGCGGATCTCGCGCTCGAGCGAGCCGCAGTCGATCTCCAGCTGGCGAAGTTCGGACTCGACCGACTGCATGGCTTCGCGCTCGGACTCGAGGCTGTACCGGGTGTCGTCCGACTTTTTGGAGAGCGTTGCATGGTTGGAGTCAGCCGCCTCGACCTGCACGGAGAGTTCGGCAATCGCCTTCTTACGCCCCAGGACGCTTGAGGCCTTGTCGGAGTTCAGGCTGCCGCCGCGAAGCGAGAGTCCGCCGTTTGACGAAGTCTCGATCGAGATTCCGTCGAGCGAAACCACCGACCAGCCCGACGCGAGGAGCTTCTGGGATCCGCCATTGGCCAGGAATGCATCGAGACCCTGTGAGGATTCGATGACCGCCACCTGATTGCAGGCGGCCAGTGCCGTCGAGGCCAGTTCTGTATCAGCCGATGCAGCAGCCCTGAGGTGCGAGCGCAGGCTTCCCATGAACTTGAGGCCGAAGCTCGAGAGTAGGGATTCGATGGACGAAGCGGCGCTCTCAGCGCCCATGACCGTAGAAAGCCTGATGCAGGCGCGTCCCGCATCCTGCGAATGGATCTCGCCCAGAGCCTCGAGCGCGAGGCCCGAGTCACGCGAGAGAAGGCTTTCGAGCTGGCCTTCAAGCCAGCTTTCAAGGGCCATCTCAAAGCCTGAGTCGACATCGATCAGATCGGCAAGTGCGAGCACGGAGCCCGGCTTGCGCGAAGCCGCGAACTCGAGGACTGACTTCGGGCCGTCGCCAAATCCCTCGTGGGACTCTGCGAGCTCTTCGAGGCTCTGGAGTTTGGAGCGGAGCTGGGTGAGTTCGCGCAAGCCCTGGTCGCGGGCCTTCTCGGCATCACGAAGGGCGGATTCGAGCGAGCGAATGTTCTGGGTCTTGCCATCGCGAGCCAGGCGGAGCTCATCGCGGCGAGCATTGAGGCTTGCCGACTGTTCCTTCATCGAGGCGAGGGCAGAGAGCAGCTCCTGCGCCTTGGCCTCCGCATCAGCGATTTCGTTCCGGATCGAGGCAGACTGCTCTTCAAGCCACTGAACGCGGCTCTCAAGTGATGCGCGCTTGGCATTGAGCGAGTTGGCCTTTTCGACGCCCTGGAGGAGTTCGCGCTGGGCCTGGTCGAGTGCCCTGCGTGCCTGGTCTGTGGCTTGGCGCTTTTCTCGGACGAGCGCATCTTGGTTGCGCGCCTTCTGTTGGGCGGCCTCAAGGATCGACGCGCCATTGCTGAGTTCGGATTCCTGCGAAGCAAGGTTCACGCGATCGGTTTCGACCGCCGAAGTCAGCTCGCTCCTTTCGCGTTCGAGGTTTTCGAGCTGCTGGGCAAGGTCGCCCTGACGGCGACGCGAAAGATCCAGTGCGCTCTGCTCACGAGTGAGCTCACGCTGGGCGCTCTGGTGAAGCACCTGGAGCTCTTCGACCGCCTTGCTGTCAGTGAGCTGCGCTGCGCGATCAGACTCGATGCCGTTTTCGACGGTCTGGAGCTCGGTGCGAAGCGAGAGAAGTTCAGTGTCGGTCGCGCCCTTTTGTGAAGTGAGCGAGGCGATTTTTTCACGCAGGACGAGGGCCTTGCGGCGGCCCCAGGTCATTTCCTTGTGGGTGAGCTCCGAGCGGTACTCTTCATAACGACGGGCCTTGGCGGCCTGACGCTCAAGAGAGCCCAGGTTTCGCTCGATTTCCTGCACGACATCGTTCAGTCGAGAAAGGTTCGACTGGGTTGCCTCAATCTTGCGGAGCGACTCTTTTTTGCGGGCCTTGTACTTGGCGATTCCTGCGGCCTCTTCGATCAGAAGGCGGCGCTCTTCGGGCTTGGCGTTGACGATCTTTCCGATCTGTCCCTGCTCGATGACCGAGTAGCCCTTGGCACCCACACCGGTATCCATGAAGAGTTCTTGGATGTCCTTGAGGCGAGCGGGCACGCCGTTGATGAAATATTCGCCTTCGCCCGAGCGGTGCACGCGACGGGTGACCGAGACTTCCTTGGAGCGAAGGTGCACGGGGATGTCTTTGGAAGAAGCGCCGGCCGGTGCGTCGGGGCCGGAGAGGGCATCGACCGAGAGGCCGGTGTCCATCACCAGGGTTGCCTCGGCAATGTCGAGGGGCGCGTACCGGGAGGATCCGTTGAAAATCAGGTCCTCGCTGCCGCTTCCGCGCATGTGCTTGTAGGACTGCTCGCCCATGACCCAGAAGAAGGCATCGACGATGTTTGACTTGCCGCAGCCGTTGGGTCCGACGATTCCGGTGATCCCCTCGTCAAAGTGGATCACGGTCTTGTCTTTGAAGGACTTAAACCCTTGAATTTCCAGGCGTTTAATCTGCATCGAACCCCCCCGCATCAGCGGCTGTCGGCCACTCTAGCAATGGAAGGGTAAAAAACAAGTCAGGGTTTTGGCGGTGCGGCCGAAGGGGCAAGGGTGGGGCCGAGCTTCCGTCCCAGATCGAGAAGTTGCTTGACGCGGCGCTTCTCGATCGATGCGCTCGGGATGCGGTCGTCGTCGAGCACGACCTTCTCGGGTCTCGAGGGGTCGTTTGGCGTGAATTCGATCTTCAGACCGTCGCCAATCACCATGTAGCGGGAGGGAGTCTGATCCTTCACAACGCCTTTTCCGGTGAGGACGAAGTCCAGGGCCGGATCGTAGCTGAGCAGGGACTTGCCGCTAAAAATATCCGCCTTCGAGAGATCAAGTCCCATGTATTCGAATAGCGTCGGCATCAAGTCGTGATGGGCCGAGTAGCGGTATTTACCCGGCTTCCGGCTTCGATCAGGTTGAGAGGGGAAGAGCACCGCAAACACCGTTTGGATCTGTTCATTGGTCAAACCGAGAGTATGACCGAATTGTCCGTGTTCCCAGAACTCCTCCCCGTGATCGCCAAGCACGATGACAATCGTGTTTTTCAAGTGCCCCAAATTGCTCAGCCCAGTGAGGAGGGTTTCGATCTCGGCATCGGTGAAGCGGACTGCATTGAAAAAACGGTTTCTGATCTGGTCGGCTTGGCGGCTCTGGTTTGCAAGCATTCCGGACATCAGATGGATTCCCTCAGGAGCTACCGGGGTGAAGATCTCGTGCTCCTTTGGAAAGTAGTAGCTGTGGTGCGTTGCATATGTGACCAGGTAGTCAAAGCGAGGAGACCCGCGCGAGACGTCCCGCTTGCGGTCGTTCAAGTATCCCGCGAAGAGCTCCCGTTCCTGCTCTAACTGCGGACCTTTTTGGATGTGAGTGATCTTGTCGGCCACCAAGTCAAAAAAGAGGCTCCTCAGGCCATCGTAGGCCATGTTTTTTGTGTATCTGAATTCGATACGGTAACCGAGAGCCTTCAGGATCTCGAGAGGGAGTGGCGACTCTCCGTTAGTCTTGAACTCAGGGTACAGCGGCAATGAAAGGCCGTGCAGCAGTCCGAACATCCCGCTGCCCGTATTGTTTCCTGAAGAGTAATGCTTTTTTCCAATCAGACAGGACCCTGAAGCCTCGCACTGGCGGGCTCGCCTCCATAAATTGGGCATGTGCTTCTCCGCGAGCTGGTCGGCGCGAAGAGATTCCACATGGATCACAAGAATATCGGGCGTGCGGCGGGCAGCAACAGTGCCGGCCTCGAGTTGACTCAGGATCCCTCGCCTCGATTCGCCATACCGGAAAATGAATTCGGAGATGGCATCCTCTTGGAGCGAGGCGCTCGCGCTGGGCGCCCAGAGCTCTCGCAGCGCTCTCGGACTGATTAATGAAAATCGTTCAAAGGGGAGCAGCTCGGGCAGAGGATGTTCCCTCATGAGTTGCAGTTGATGCATCAGTGAACCACGGACCAAGAAGATGCCCATGCAAGCCATCAGGCAGATGGCCGAGAAGCGGCGATTCCATCCACGGGAGATGCGACTCACTGTCTTGAAGGCAGCCCACCCGATCGTTGAGAGAACTGCCAAGGCTGCGATGGCTTTTGAGGTCGGAAGTGTGAGCAGGACTTCCCCGGATGCCAAGGCTTGGATCCCCGTATCGATGCCCTCCAGGTCCAGATGAGCGTTGAAAAAGTTGAAGTAGAGGCGATCCGTGAGGAGTAGGGTTGCCCCCGCAAGGGCCGACAGTGTTGCGAGTCGCGATGACATCCGACCAGCGGCGAGCGGATGGAAGATGCAGTAGGGGGTCGCAAGAAATCCGATGATGTTTGCCCAGGTGAGCAACAGATAGAGGTAGTTGCGAAGGTTACCTGGAATGGAATGCATGGAGCTCCAGGTGAGTGGAATGTAAATCAGGGTGCCCATGGCCAACAGAAATGCAGCTGCCCCAGGCTCAGGGAGTAGGGAGGCTGTCAGGTGTTTGAGGCGGCTGGGGGAAAGGGCCATGATGCCCCGTGTTTCGCAGGGTGTGGCGGCTTGTCAACGGATTGGCGCGCTAGACGCGCTAGAAAAGACGTGGGCCCGGGCGAGGGAGCTACCCCCGCACCGGGCCCAGTTTTCTTGTCACAAACAGCCCTTTTCAGGGCATCGTAGTCGTCTTGCTGGAAGCACCCAGTCAGCCCCCGGGGGGACGATCCCCGGGCGTGGGCCCCTCAGGCAGTGCGGTTCTCACCGACTGGCTCTGCAAGGCGTTAGAAGAATTAAATTTTTAGGAAAGTTGCTGTCGCGGTCACCCCCGGCCAGGGGCGATCCAGGCAGTTCGCGGGCTCCGCACACGTAATGCGGTTTGGCTCGCGCTACCTTAACTTCGGGGGGCCTGTTTCAGGCCATTCGATCATTGCTCGAATCGTGTAAGGGGCGCTCTCAATTTGAGCGACTCGCTTGTCCATCTTTACGTCCTCCGTGTTTCAACCTGAAATCAGACTAACTCAGTCAGTTTTTTTCTAAAATTGTGTCTCCTCCGACATTTTGAAATCAGCTTTAATATTAATTGGTTAGACACGAAAAAAGTCGCAACTGGTTCTCTTGAGGGCGGTCTGCGGCGCACTGTTGAACTTCTGCGCACCCGAGGCAAACTTGGACGCCCAGTCTCGCCAAAGCGCCGTTAAAACCTATTAATATCAAACAGTTATGGGTTATCAGGGCTGGCACGCGGGCTGCTTTACCAGTCTCCCTAATCCGAGGGACCCCGATGAAGCTCAGCTCGCGCGCCCATCTCATCGCTGCCATCTCCATGCTCCTGCTCTCTGCGTGCACGCAGACTCGAGAGGCAAGGTTTCCAGAAGGTGCAGGCGACAATCTCTTCGAGATCACCTTGTTCTCAGACTCAAAGGTGAGCATCGAGCTCGAGTCCGCACCGAGAAAAGACCAGCAGTACAAGCCCCGCTTCAAGGCTTCCGAGCAGGCAAGCCTCCTTTTAGTGCAGAAGGTCGAAGGCCCGAAGGCCCTGCGCTCGATGTTCAAGGGACTCTCTCTTCCCGCCCAGGCCGAGCAGCAGTATTCCATCCGGTTCACGCTGGATCGCCAGTTCCTGACCGCCCACCGCGTGACGAACTCGTCCGAGGCGCTGACCATTGAAGACAGCCAGCTTGCTCAAGCTGTCTCCACCTCTTCACCCGGTCTTGGCCAGAGCCTCGAGCTCTGGGTGCCGATCTTCCAGTACCGCGTGCAGGAGTATGGCCGGGTCGTCAGGTCGCGCAATGAGCTCGGTGAAGAGACGAGCACGCTGAGGCTCAAGGCCACCGAATGGCGGCAGGCCACCCATGTTCGGGTCTCGAGCCTTCCCGAAGACCGCATTCCGGTTGCCGCAGCCTCTTCTGAATCTTCCGAACGCATCTTTGTCCGTGAAAAGCTCGAAGGCGCAGTCCTGACCCGTGAAGAGCTTGCCTCTAGGCTTGATGTCCGCGTGGACCGCGGCTCGCTTTTCCAGCTCGGGGTCGATGGTTCCGAGCTCGTGCTCTCAGAGATCGTTTCAGCTTCGGATGCTTCGATCACCGAGTCCCAGCGCGAGCTCGTTCGCTCTCAGGATCGGGGCGCGCCCGCCTCGCGCGACATCTCTCGTTGCGAAGCGGGGTTGAAGGACAAGCTTTCTGCCTCCATCGAAGACTGCGTGCGCGTCGTGCGTTACCGCGTGCCGATCTCCCATGTCGAGGCTCGGCGCAAGTCGGTCGATCTCGACGGCACCCTGGCCGCCGAAGTGGAGTACCGCACGGTCTCGAAGCCCGATTCGTCCAAGCTCGTGCAGATTGCGCGCAATCCCCTCGTCAGCGAGACGAGCCAGTCATCGCTTGATCCGCGCCGGGCCCTGAAGGTATCCGAGCTCAAGGGGCGCGAGTTTCTGTTCCGCCGAACCCTCGAGGACAGCCCCAACTCATTCGAATACACATTTGCAGGATCGAGCGGACCCCTTGAGATCGCACGCCTGATCTTTGAAAAGGGACGCGTCAGGATCGTTCGTGCTGATGCGATCGTTCCCACTTCCGGCAATAATCGCCGCGATCTGTCTGACCTCATGTCGATGCCGGCCCGTTACTTCCGCGAAGTGGCGACCGACCCGCAGGGAAACAAGCTTGCCCATCCACGCGTGGTCGAGTCTGATCCGTCACACCCCGAGGCCATTGCCTATGTCGAATGGGAGGGGAATTCGATTCCTCCCGTCTCTTCCGCCCTCAACTACTACGAGCTCGGACAGTGCTTTGTCGGACCCACGGATGTGGCCGTCTCCGAGGTTGACCACCGGCTTAACGCTCAGGATGGCGTGCTGAACTTCAGCATGGAGCTTACCTATCTCAACAACCCGGGAATGGACTGCGCCGGTGTCTACGAGGCGGGATACTTTGACCAGGTGCAGACTTCATTCACCTTTCGCGAGCGCATCTCGCTCAAGAAGTATGTCAAGGGCGACGAGCAGCCCTTGCTGGATCTTCCGCTTGAGGCACAGAAGCGCCTCGGTTTTGGTCTCTTCACCTACAAGAAGAACTCGCCAAACCGTTATGGCAACACGGGCTCTCACGGCACTGAGACTGCGCTTCCTGCGCTCTTTGACCTGAGGCAGGGCCGCAGCGTGCGTTACGTGCTTGCAGGGCTTCCTGCCGAGGGAGAGCTTCGCGAGGCGATCATCCGTGCCACGCGCGAGGTGATCTCCGACTGGAACTCCGCATTCAAAAAGGCATTCCGTGGAACCCCCATGGAGCGCGAAGGCGATGTCCTTGAGCTTGCCATCGAAGGGGAGGCGGGAGTCGCCAGCAGTGCCCTGGGCGATCTGGATGCGAACCACATCTACTTCATCCCCAAGCGCACGCGCTCGGGAGTGATTGGCCTGGGCGGAGCCCACTCCAACCCGAGGTCCGGCCGCGTGGAGGCCGCATCGGTGTTTATCTACGGCGGGAACATCCTTTCGTTCGTCGATTCGTTGCGAAAACTCGAAGCTGCGAAGGCCGATTACCTGAGGCAGGTTGGTTCTCCTTCTTTCCGTGCCGCCGAAGAGTCATCGCCGTCCACGGCACCGTCAACCGGCGCGTCCTCACCTGCCGGGCGCGTGCAGGGCGGGATTGCCCGCCACATGGGGGCATCGAGCCAGGAAAAGCTTGCTGCACTGGGCGCCCTTTCGAGCAAGGCGCCGCAGCTTGCCTTTTACCAGGCCATGCAACAGGCGGCTCGCGAGGGCAGGCTTGCCGATGAGCGCTATGTCACGAAGGTCTACTCCAAGGCGCTGCTTGGCGCGATGGAAGGAAGGCTTGCGCGCAAGGACCTGGCACGTCTCCGTGCCGAGGTCAGGCGCGCCGACTCGCTCTCGGCGTTTTTTGATCATCTGGAGCAGGCCGGAATCTGCACCCACCCGGCTCCCCAGCTCGGAGCAGGGCATCTCTCTGAGGGGCTCTCCACGAAGTCGGACCTGGACCTCGTGGTCGGAGTCTACAAGCCCACGCTCGCCCACGAACTGGGCCATAACCTCGGGCTTCGACACAACTTCATGGGGTCGGTTGACAAGGCCAATTGGAAGCTCGACGGCTTTGATTCTTCAGCTCGCGACTATTCGTCGATCATGGACTACCTCGCCAACGACCATGACACCTACGATGGCCTCGGGCCTCAGGATATTGCCGCGATCCGTGCCGCCTACGCAGGCAGGCTGGAGGCTGCCGACGGCTCGATGGTGAGCCTGGGGGATGCCAAGCAGCGGCTCGGCATTGCTTCGTGGCACGAACTTTCGCGCGAAATGGCTGCAGGACTCAAGCTCAGGCCCTTCCTTTTCTGCTCGGATGAAGAGGCCGGAGAGATCCCGGTCTGCAATCGCTTTGATCGCGGCACCACTCCTGCCGAGATCGTTTCGGCCATCGTGGATGATTATCGTTCACTGTATTCGATGACCAACTTTGCGGGCGACCGGCTGCGGTTCAGTCAGCTTGAGAGCGGATCTTACGTGGGTAGGCTGTTTTCGAGGTTCGTGCCGATAAGGCAGTTTCTCGAAGAGACGATCTTCCAGGCGATCCACGGCGGTAGCGAAGAGGTCATCAATGACCACGCGGCTGCAGCAGTGGCCGGCATGCAGTTCTTCCACTCGGTGATTCGCACGCCGGACGCACCTACCGTCGCCAGTGAGGCCGAACGCGTGATGGAAGTCGCGCTTCAGGGCGGCAAAACCGTTCGAATTGAACGCCGCTGGCTCAAGGACATCGGCTTCGAGGCTGGTGAGGACCGTCTGCGCATCCGTGGAGTGGAGTTCGACAAGGTCGTCTCGCTCATGATGCTCACGGATCGTCAGTTGGGGTTCAGGCGCTATGAGGCTGCAAACCTCCGCTACTCGTACCCTGAGTTCGAAAAAATGGTTTTCCGCGGCCAGGGCACTCCCGACCAGCTTCCGACCAACGCCCTGCTGGGCGAGA
>CAIOHW010000058.1 GCA_903858195.1 Oligoflexia bacterium
AGCTCGAGGAAGAACTGCGAAATGCCCGCCAAAAGGCTGACGCCCTCGAAACTCGAAGCGAGCGCAAGTCCAAGGAGCATGCCCGGCGTCTGGAAGAAAAATTCACTCAGGCCGCAGAGAAACTCCGCGAAGAGCACGATGCGGCGGCCACTCGGGAGCGCAACAATGGACGCTCGGAGCTCGCCCGCCTCAAGGGCGAGGTCTACACCCCGGTGAGGCGTGCGGTTGAATCCGAAGACCAGGCACGACGTGAAATGACCGAGACCCTCCGCATTGCGGAGGACCAGCGCAGGACGCTTGCCTCTTCCACTGAAAAGGCGGCCGAGGAGCGCATCGCAAAAGGCAACCGCGCCGCCGATGAACGGATCCTGCATGACACCGAGACCCTCAGGGACTCGCACGGCCGAGAGGTCAGTCAGCTCACGGGCGAGCTCATGTATGCCAAGAGCGTCTATGATCGCGACCTTGGACGCCAAAAGGCGGCCGACACCCGCCGAAGCGAGGTCGCCCAGAAGCACCACAACGAAAAGCTCGAGGACCAGGCCAGGATCCACATCCGGCAGACGCGCGATGCAGAGAGCGCGCATAACGAAGAATTCGAGCGGATGGAATCCGGCTACCGAAAAGAGCAGGACAGAGTCGAAGCCGCGCGCACGGACGAGCACGAACTCTACCTCTCCAAGTTGGAAGAGCAGAAGCAGGCCCAGGTGAGGAGATTCGAGGAAACCGAAGGCGCCCGCACCCGCGCCCAGAGTGCCTCGTTCAAGACTTCCAAGGCTCAGGCACAGGCCCAGATCACTGAGCTTGAGTCGGAGCTCCACCAGCTCAAGACTTCATCCGACCCTTCAGACCTTTCCCCCGAAGCCCTTAGAAACCTGAAGGAGCGAATGGTGGGAGAGATTGAAGCACAAGCCCGCCTCCGAATTCAGGCAAGCGAAGACAAGTTCACCCATCTGACCGAGAAGAGTCGCCAGAACTATCAGGAGCTCCAGTCGCAGTCCCAGCACGAGGAGGCGCTTGCCTCACAGGAGCTCGCCCACGCCGAGACGCTCGGACGAATGGCCCTCACCCAGCTTGCGCAGGAAACCCAGTTCGATAAGGAAAAGGCCCTCCGCAGCAAGGACGACCAGCTGCTTCGCACCACCGACGGCCTCCAGCGGACCTTTTCGCGCCAGATCCTCGAAGAAAGGCGACATTTTGAAGAGAGCATCGAGGCGCTCCGAAATGACGCAATAGCTAAGAGAAAGCTTGAGCAGCAGGAAGCCGATTTCCAGCTCCGAATGGAGCGGAGGGCTTCCGCCTCTCAGCAAAATGAGTTAATCCGTGAGTACGAAAAGCGGATTTTGCTCCAAAAGCAGGAACTGGTCGACGAGATGCGATCGGCAAAGACAGGCTGGGAGAAGTCGCTCCAGGAACAGGAGCGCAAGCACCGTCAGGAAGTCGAAGAACTCTCGGGTTTGAAGGACCGGCAGCTCGCCCAGCTTGAGCAACAGTACCAGGAGCGGGAACGCGTTTCGGCAAGGAACCATCAGGAAGAAATCGAGAAACTGAAACGCACCCATGCCCTACTCATCGCCAAGAAAAGCTAAGATTGTCTGCACCCTGGGCCCCTCCTCGTCTTCTGCCGAGAGAATTGCCGAACTGATCCGCGCCGGGATGGACGTGGCACGCCTGAACTTCAGCCATGGCACGCACGACTTCCATAGGGGGCTCGTGGCCAGCATCCGCGAGGCAGCCATGGCGGCAGGCAAGACCGTGGCCATCATGCAGGACCTTCAGGGCCCGAAAATCCGACTGGGCAAGATCCCCGCTCCGGGAGTCATTCTCGAAAAGGGCCAGAAAGTTTGTCTTCATCCCGAAGGCGCAGCACCCAAGTCGCTCCAGCCCGGCGAAAACCCGCTACCCATCATGGCTGAGATCGCAGCCGCAGTTGCCGCCGACGTGCGCCCCGGAGCCAGGATCCTTTTTGACGACGGCAAGGTGGCGACGCGCGCCATGAGCGTCGAGGGACCCGAGATCCACGTCGTGGTTGAAGTGGGCGGCAAACTCACGAGCAACAAAGGCATGAACCTGCCGGGCACTCCCCTGTCGATTCCCTGCCTGACCGACAAGGACCGCGAGGACCTCAAGTTCGGAGTCGAGCAGAAGGTCGATGCCATCGCACTCTCGTTCGTACGGAGCGCAGCCGACATCGAAGAGCTCAAGGACATTCTCAGGGACCTCACCGCCGAGCCCCCGATGGTGGTTGCCAAGATCGAGCGCGAAGAGGCCGTGGCCCAGATGGACTCGATCATCGAAGTCACCGACGGAGTGCTGGTTGCCCGTGGCGACATGGCGGTCGAAGTCGGCGCCGAGCGCGTGCCTCCGATCCAAAAGCAGCTCATCAAGAGCTGCAATGAGCTTGGGGTTCCTGTCATTACGGCAACCCAGATGCTCGAGAGCATGATCTCCTGCCCGACCCCGACGCGCGCTGAGGCGAGCGATGTGGCAAACGCCGTCTTCGACGGCACGGACTGCGTGATGCTTTCGGGCGAGACCGCCTCGGGTGAGTACCCGGTCGAGGCGGTCCAGACGATGGCAAGGATCATCGAAGAGACCGAGCGCAACCGCGCGTTTTCGACCCCTCGCGAAATCCTACCCATGCCGGGCTCGATCGTCGAATCGATCGAGTTCAGCGCCTCGCGTATCGCCAACCACGTCGGTGCAGTGGCGATTGCCTGCCTCACGCACTCGGGCACGGCAGCAAAGACGCTTGCCAAGTTCAGACCCGAGCGACCGATTGTGGCCATCATGGACAACGAGAGACAGCTTCGCAGGCTTGCGTTTGTCTGGGGGGTCCAGGGCGTGATCATTCCCAAGATCGTCGCAACCGACGACCTGTTTGCCATGGTCGAAACCACGCTTCTCGAAAACCGCCTTGCCGAGAACGATGACTATGTCGTCGTCACCGCGGGCGTCCCGACTCTCAGGCGCGGCACGACTAACATGGTCAAGGTGCACAAGCTCGGCGCCCAGTCCGAGCGATCGCCGCGCAAGCCTTCCTGAGCCGCATATGAGTTCGGTAGCCGCTGATTCCACGCCACTCATGAAGCAGTATTGGGAGCTCAAGTCGGGCGTACCCGATGCGTTGCTGCTGTTCCGAATGGGTGATTTCTACGAGCTCTTTGGAGACGACGCCGTCGAGGCTTCAAGAATCCTCGAAATCACGCTCACCTCGCGCGACAAGGGCAAGGCAAACCCCATCCCCATGGCGGGTGTTCCTCACCACGCCGTGCACGGCTACATGCAGCGCCTCCTCAAGGCCGGCCGAAAAGTCGCCATCGGCGAACAAATGGAGGATCCGGCCACAGCCAAGGGAATCGTGAAACGCGAAGTCACGCGCGTCTTCTCCCCTGGTGTTCAGTTCGACCTCGATTCGGGTGATGCAGCCTGGCTTGCCACGGCCCTTCCGGAGGATTCAGGTCGCTGGACTCTCTGCTGCCTCGATGTTTCAACGGGCCAGGGGTTCCATCAAATCGGACTCGATACCCAGGCCCTGCTTGAGGAACTGCAGCGAAACCCCATCCGACAGCTGCTCAGGCTGGGTGGCAGGCTTCCCCCCGAAGCCTCACAGGCCCTTCGCCCCGGCGCCCTGCTCGAGGATCTGAGCGAGCACCTCCTGGCACTCCCGGCTGCGCGATCGGTTCTTTGCACGAACTACGGCATCCAGGCGCTTGAAGCTTTTCTCCCCTCCGAGACTTCAGTTCACGCGATGGGCATCCTCGTCCATTACGCCGTGCGCTCGCAGCGCCTGGAGCGGCTGGCACACCTCCAGCTTCCCCTTCCCCTGCACCAGGCACAGGCATTGACGTATGGCCCCCAAACCGGCGATCACCTGGACCTGTTTCCAGTCGCAGACGGCAGACCCAACCTGCTTTCTGCCATACAAGGCACCCGTTCGGCAGCAGGTGCCCGGCGCCTCAGACGCTGGCTTTCGGAGCCCCTCACACGCCCCGCAGAGATCCATGCCCGGCAGGAGTCGGTGCGAATGATCTCGTGTGCTCCCGAGGGGGCAATCCAACGGCTCAGGCAAGCACAGTCCGAGATCTACGACCTCGAGCGAATCCTCGGTCGAGTTCACACTGGGCTTGCCAATCCGCGCGATACCCGAGCACTGGGGGTTTCGCTCCAGCAGATCCCGGCACTGGTCGACACGCTCTCGCACCTGGGCAAGCTCCCCACCGAGCTTGAGCGTCTCAGGGCCGATCTTGCGGCCGTCTCCGGGCGGCTCGAGACGCTTGCGCTTCGCATCGTCAGCACCCAGAAAAGCGATGCCCCACTCATCTCACGCGATGGCGGCATCTTTGAACGCGGTACCGATGCCGAGCTCGACCGACTGATCGACCTCAACGAGCGGGGCTCCGAGTGGCTGCTGGCACTCGAGACGCGTGAGCGCGAGGCGACCGGCATCTCCTCACTCAAGGTCAAGTACAACCGGGTTTTCGGTTACTTCATCGAGATCACGCAGGCGCACATCAAGAGCGCACCTGCGCACTATCAGCGCAAGCAGACCACCGTCGGTGCCGAACGTTTTTTTACCGATGAGCTCAAGAAGTTCGAAGAAGAGGCCGTGACCGCACAGGCCAGGCAAAAGGCCCTCGAAGAAAAACTTTTTGCGGGGCTTCTCAGTGCGATTCGCTCGTCGACCCGTGAGATCACCGAGGCCGCACACCTGCTCTCTGAAGTGGACGCCCTGGCCTCGCTGTCGGCACTGGCCCGGCGTCCCGGCTGGGTTTTTCCGGAGATCGACGATTCTCTTGAGCTGGACATCCGTGCAGGCCGCCACCCGCTCGTGGATCGCGGGGAGTTCGTGCCCAATGACCTGACACTTGACCCCCAGTCGAGGCGAACCCTGCTCATCACCGGTCCCAACATGGGCGGCAAGTCGACCCTCATGAGGCAGGTGGCGCTGATCGTGATCCTCGGGCAGATGGGAGCGCCCGTACCCGCGGCCTCCGCCCGCTGGGGTGCGGTTGATGCAGTCTACACCCGCATTGGCGCACACGATGCGATTGCTCGCGGACAGAGCACCTTCATGGTCGAGATGACCGAGCTTGCGCACCTGCTCCACCATGCCGGAGAACGCTCGCTCGTGATTCTCGATGAGATCGGTCGCGGCACGAGCACTTATGACGGGATGAGTGTGGCCTGGGCCGCGCTCGAATGGATCTGCTCGCGCATCCGCTCACGCACCCTGTTTGCCACGCACTATCATGAGCTCACCCGCCTCGTGGAGCGCCTGCCCGAGCTCAAGAACACCCACATGGCCGTCGAATCACCGAGCGCCAAGGGCTCAGGCGAGCTTCGCTTCTTGTACCAGCTCAAGGAAGGGCCCACCAACGAGAGCTTCGGTATCCACGTCGCCAAGCTTGCTGGCCTGCCCAAAAACGTGATCGATCGGGCGTGGGAGGTACTGGAATCACTCGAGGGCGAAACCCGCAATCCGCCAAGCTCTACCGGTCCTGCCGCAAACACCCCGGATCCGGATCAACTTTCTTTTTTCAGTGCCCCTTCCCAGGTCGTGATCAAGACCGAGTACCTCCCCAACCCGGTGGGTGAACGCCTTCGAAGTCTTCGCATCGAAGAACTCACTCCGCTCCAGGCCCTGAACCTGCTTGCAGAGCTCCAACGTGAGTCGGCCCGAGATGCCTGAGCCGCGCTTCCTGCAGATCACCGTGCCGGTCGCACTGACCTACTTTGGCCTGATGGCGCTGGGCATGGTCGACCTGCTTTTGGTGGGGCGGATCGGCGCAGCCGAGCAGGGCGCAGTGGGCGTCGGCACGTCGTTCTTTGCCTGGTTTCTGGTTTTCGGTATCGGCCTGCTCTCGGCCATGGACTATTTCGTCTCGACCGCCTTCGGCTCGGGAAGGCCCCGGGACGCCGCATCGATGCTGGTACAGGCCCTGTGGACTTCGACCTGGCTTGCCGTCCCGCTGACGGCTGTGTTGCTTGGAATCGCTGCCAGGATCGAGTTTTTTGGCGTCCACCCCGATGTTGCCCCGCTTGCCTCGGGCTATCTCAAGATCCTCGCGCTCTCGCTCTGGCCGGTCTACCTTTTTGCAGCCGCGCGCAACTACCTGCAGGCACTCCACCGCGTCTGGGAGGCCTTTGCCCTGCTCATTGCTGCGAACCTCCTTAACTGGGCGCTCAATGTCGCGTGGATCCCGTCGATGGGAGTCGATGGATCAGCGTGGGCGACCGTCGCCTCGCGCATGCTCATGGCCCTTGCCATGATCGCCATGGCGCTCTGGCACGCACGCGGGGAGCTCCGCTCACTTCCACGCGGCCCTTCCTACCGCGAGCAGCTCGCGCTCCCGCGACTCGGGCTTCCCGCTGCCCTGCAGGGCACGGCAGAGGCGGGCGTATTTGCGCTCTCGACGATTCTCGCCGCGCGCCTCGCCCCCGAGGCGGTCGCGGCACACCAGATCGTACTGAACCTGGCCAGCATGACATTCATGGTGCCGCTGGGAATCGGCACGGCAGCAGCCGTCTGCGTGGGGTTTTTTCTCGGGCGAAACGATCCCATGCGCGCGCGAGGCGAAGGGTGGCGCGCGCTTCGCTACACACTGGCATTCATGGCCTGCACGGCGATCCTTTTTTCAGTCGCTGCACGCCCGCTGCTTGGCCTCTACACCCGCGATCCGGGCGTGCTTGCGCTTGCCGTTCCAGTGATGGTCGTGGTCGCGCTCTTTCAGCTCTTTGACGGCACGCAGACCGTGCTGACCGGAGCGCTTCGCGGGTGGGGCGACACCCGGAGCGCTTTCTACCTCAACCTCGCAGGCCATTGGGCACTCGGGCTCCCGATCGGACTGTGGCTGGGCTTCTCCCAAAAAATGGGGATTCTCGGAATCTGGATCGGCCTTGCCACGGGACTCACCGCCGTGGCGATTGCACTGCTCTGGACGTGGAACCACCGCACGGGCCCGGCTGAGGCCGAATGATGGCGTCCGCGAGGCCTGGCTCCATTTGGATCGCGCCCTCTGAGATCGAGTGCACCTATGTCCGAAGCTCCGGACCCGGGGGCCAGAATGTCAATAAAGTCAGCAGCAAATGCCAGCTGCGGTGGAATGCACTGGCAAGCGTAAGCCTGCCCCCGGCAGTGCACCAGCGTGTCCTGACCAAGCTCGCAAACCGACTGACCACCGATGGCTCGCTCATCATCACGAGCGACCGGTACCGCGACCAGAGGCGAAATCGAGATGACTGCCTCGACAAGCTCCACTCCCTGATCGCCGAGGCGGCCTTAAAACCCAAGGCGCGCAAAGCCACCCGTCCCACCCGAGCGAGCCAACGCAAGCGTGAGACGACGAAAAAGGAGCACGGCAAAAAGAAGGGGCTTCGCGGGCGGGTCCGAGACTACTAGACGGGAGCCCTCGTCACCGCACGAGCTCAAGCACGGCCTGACTCGTGCGCTTGTAGGCGGAAGATCCCGCGACACCCAAGTCATTCGAATCGACCCAGCGACGGCTCTCGGACTGAGCATGGGCCCCAAGTGCATCTGCGCAGGCGCTCCTCGAGAGGGCCCAGATCTGGGTGGTGCGCGTGATCTTGTGACGAGTCACTACGTGGCGCGTGACCACTTCTCCAAGCCTCCGGGCCATGCCCGCGCCGGGAGCCTCCTCCAAAAAATCCCAAAGACCCGCACGCCAGCGGCCTTGGGGCTGCTTTTCGATGAGCCACCTGCGAGTGGCAGTATCGAGCCAGACATGGCGCTGTTCTTCGAGTGCGATCCACTGCTTGGGGGGTTTCTTCGGCGGATACTGCTCCTGCACGCCGTTCTGCCGGGCCATGCAGTGCGTGGCCACCGGGCACGATGCGCAATCCGGTGACTTGGGTGAACACACCAGCGCGCCGAGCTCCATCAATGCCTGATTGAACACGGACGGCGAGGCGCCACTCCGATGGGCGAGGCGAACGAGCAGGCCCGCCCAACGCCAAAGCCTCAGCTTGAATCGAGGGCCGCGCCCCAGCATCAAGACACGCGAGAGCACACGCTCCACATTGCCATCCAAGATGGGTTCGGGTTTTCCCAGTGCAATCGATGCAATGGCGCCTGCCGTGTAAGGGCCCACTCCCGGAACCTCGAGCCACGCCTCGCGAGTCTGTGGAAAGCCGCCCGCCTCTACGATCGCGCGTGCTCCGCGATGCAGGTTGCGTGCGCGCGAGTAGTACCCAAGCCCCGCCCACGCCTCGACCACGGCATCCTCGCCGGCCCCGGCGAGCGCCTCGACCGTGGGAAATCGCTCCATGAAACGCTCAAAGAAAGGGCGCACGGTCACGACCTGCGTCTGCTGCAGCATGATCTCGGAGACCCAGACCCGATAGAGGGTCGGCTCGGAGCGCCAAGGCAAGACGCGTTTTTGACGCTCAAACCACTGCGCAAGCGCCAGCACGGCCGAGGTACCGTTTTTTGTGACCTGAACTTGCCGAGCCATTGCCCCCTCCATATCCTGTCTCAAGAGTCTTTCTTAAAAGTCTTTCTGGATAGTTCTTCTG
Source organism: Oligoflexia bacterium (assembly GCA_903858195.1). Taxonomy (GTDB): domain Bacteria; phylum Bdellovibrionota; class UBA1018; order UBA1018; family UBA1018; genus CAIOHW01. Next base: position 8,536 of record CAIOHW010000058.1, read on the forward strand.
GGGATCGACTGCGTCACGATGAATTGGAACCGGATCATCTCACTGCCTGCCCTCCTGATTCTCATTGCGGAACCCGCAGGTGCTGCCGTGCGCCCGTTTCGGGTCGTGCTCGATCCCGGCCACGGGGGTGCGGACGAGGGCACCGTGCACACGGCTGGCGGTAAAAAGACCGCTGAAAAGGAAGTCACCTTGATGCTTGCCCGCACCGTTGCCCGGAGCCTGCGGGCCCGGGGCTTTGAGGTGCACCTGACCCGTGAGCAGGATGTCACGATGAATCTCTCGGACCGGACGGCCATGGCCAACCGACTCAAGGCCGATGCCTTTATCTCGCTGCATATGAATGCCACGGCCGAGGGCGGGGATCCCAACGCCCGGGGCTTCGAAACCTACTTCCTGAACAGCACCACCGATGAGTCCTCGCGTAGACTTGCGCACTTTGAAAACTCGGTGCTGGGCGGAAGCGAGGTCCCCGAGATCCCGCAGGCCGAAGAGGGCAACGACGTAGCTCTCATCTTGAAGGACCTGAGGCTCGACGCCAACCTGGCCGAGAGCAAGCGCCTGGCCTGCCACCTCCAGCATCAGCTCGTGCAGTTCACGGCCACCGACCCTGCCGAAGTGGTCTCGGAATCGCCCCGCAACCGGGGCATCCGGCAGGCCCTGTTTTATGTGCTTCTGGGGGCGGACATGCCGGCAGCGCTCGTTGAGGCGGGCTTTCTCAAGCACCCCAAGGACCGTGCCCTCGTGCTTTCGGCAGACGGTCAGGCCAAGATCGCAGCCGCCCTGACCCGGGCGCTCGAGCGCTTTCGACTGCTCAGGGGCACGGCCCAGGCCCGGCAGGTCGTGAGCAACTGTAAAGTCCATTGACAGTCCCCCCGGGCACCGCACAGACCCGGATCCGTTAAAAAGCCTTTTATTTCAATGCCTTATTAAATAACGCGGATTGGCATCCGGGTTGCTCTTAGATCTCCCCGAGAGAGAATGGAGAACCCGAACATGAAAACCCAGTTTGATTCCAAAAAGCGAGTCGCGGCAGCCCTTCTGG
>CAIOHW010000059.1 GCA_903858195.1 Oligoflexia bacterium
CCGTGAAGTACGGCCTGGCGCTGGCGGGAGTTGAGCTTGGAGAGGTCCAAGGGCCTGGAAGGGTTCATGGAAGGGTTCATGGAAGATTCACAGGGGCGCTACTCTTTTCCGGAGCCCGCCCTCGCGTCAAGAAAACTCACCTGAAGGCTTTCACTTCGATGAGCATCTGCTCCAGCTGCCGGTTTCGGGGGTCGCTCGGCGCGACATCCCGCATAAATTGGGTTGAGGCCTCCACCTGGGGCCGGGCAATGGCGCTCACGAGCTCGGCGGCCGGGGTCTTGGAGCTCTTTTTCAGGAGCAGCATCGAGACGCCTGCCAGGTGGTAGAAGGCATCGGGCTGGCGCGGGCTCACCGAGGTCTTGGCAATGAGCAGGGCTGCAAGCTCTCCGAGCCGGTCGAGCTCCGGGCGCCTCGCCACGTCGGCAAGCTTCACTTCCGAGAGCCTGCGATCGGCCCACGAGCGTGAGCCTGCAAGCGTCGGGTGCAGGCTCATCGAACCCACGAGCTGGAACATCATCTCGAGCTCGGGTTCAAGCCGGGGCACTGATCCCTCGGGCGCGCGCTCGACCGGAAGCTCGAGCGTCACGGCCTGGGCCTGGCCTTCGGAGGTGATCAGGATAAAACGGTGCACTTGATGGTGTGAGTTGACGGCGCGCAGGTACACGCCCATGGGCCGAGACTCAGGTCCGAGCGCCGGATTCTCGACCTCAAACCAAGCCAAGCCCCACTCAGAGGGGCGTGAGCCTCCGGGGCGCATCTCTTGAGAGTGCCTGAGCAAAAGCCCGCGTCTGAGCTTCAGGCACTCAGGCGCTACTCGGACTCGCATCGAGTCGGCAGTCAGGCAGGCGCGAACCCAGTCGCGCTTCCCGCGAAGCTCCTCGGGCGTGCGCGGGCCTTCGAGCACGAGGGTGGCCTCCGACACGGGCAGGCGCACGAGCACGCGGGCCGGAAAGCGCTCGGGCGGGCCCTTCACATAGGGGAGCTGGTACCAGACGGGCTCTTCCTTCCAGAGGCGGGGGTAGGCGCCGATCGTCATGTAGAAGGGGAGCACGCTCCAGCGCCTCGCATCCGGGTGAGAAGCCGCCGGGGGCTCGAACGCGGGAATCGTGACTTCGTCTGCATCGCGAAGCATCGGGTGGAACTCGAGCATTCGCTCGAGCATCACGGCCGTGAGTGCAAGCGACACAAAGAGCGAGGCAAGCGAGTTGATCTGAAAGGTGAGGCTCCAGCTCTTTCGTTCCTGGCAGCCCCGGCCCTTGAAGTGCTTGAGACCCCACATGCGTTCGCCCAGCGTCTGACCGGCAAGCCGCCACTGAAGACCGGTCAGAACCACGGCCCATGCCGCCCACAATGCGAGCATGCCGGGGCCCGGAAGGGGCGGAACCCCGAAGCCCAGCACCGAGACCGTGGGGAGCGCCAGCCACACGGGCAGGTCCGTCACGTGGGCCAGTACGCGGCGGGGCAGGGTGGCCTTTCGGTCAAACGAGTCATAGCCGCGAATGTGCATGGGACCAGGTTTCAAGCTCGAGTCTCCGTAGGGTGGATTCTCCCAAGAGATTCACCTAGACTCAAAGGCAAATGATCTCCCTCCACCGGCTCAACGGCGAGCCCTTCGTGCTCAATGCAGAATGGATCAAGACCATCGAATCGCGCCCCGACACCCGGGTCGTGCTCCTGAACGGCGAGGTCTATCTGGTGCGTGAGAGCAGCGAAGAGGTCATAAAAAAGGCGCTCGACTACCGCAGACAGGTGC
>CAIOHW010000060.1 GCA_903858195.1 Oligoflexia bacterium
CCCCCCCCTCCATGAACTCGAGCAGATGGTGCCGAGCTCCCAGTCCGACTCTAAAGACCCACGGGATGAAGACCCCCGCGTGGTCAAGATGCGTAAGCTCGTCTCCGAGATGAACTCTGACCAGACCCGCTTGGAGTACAATCCACGTGAAGACGAGGTCATCCTGAAGGAGATCCGGGACCGGGTCTCCCAGATTGCCACCTCCACCCCCTACCTCGATGAGCAAAAGGCCATCGAGAAGGCCGTGGCGCTGGCCAAGGCTGAAGGACGCGAAATCCCAGAAGACCTGACGCTTTTGCTCAACAAACCCGAGCCAACTGTGGTAAAGGCCTCGGAGCCCGGCGCTTCGGAGTAGTCTCATCGGACTTTTCTCTGGCGCCGGCTGCAGCTTCAGGAGCGCGCCGTGATGGCACCCTCCCAGGGGGCTGTGCCATTCGTGCCGCGGGACACCCCGGGAGTTGCCATGTCCACATCCACAGGAAAAGAACGCATCCAGAAGATCCTCGCCAAGGCGGGAATCGCATCACGCCGCAAGGCCGAAGAGCTCATCTCGCTGGGCGAAGTCACAGTGAACGGTAAGGTCGCCAAGCTGGGCGATCAGGCCGAATGGGGTGTGGATGCCATCAAGGTTGCCGGCAAGCTGCTCACCTCAACCGAGGCTCCCGTCTATCTCGCATTCTACAAGCCCAAGAACGTGATCTGCGCCATGACCGATCCACAGGGACGTCCCTCGCTCGAGGGATATTTCACGCGCGTCCAGGCGCGGATTTTCCCCATTGGCAGGCTTGATTTCACCTCTGAGGGGCTGGTGCTCCTCACCAATGACGGAGCCCTCACCGAGAAGATCGCCAAGTCGCGCGACCTCATCCGAGTCTATTCCGTGAAGGTCAAAGGCAATGTCGATGGCGAAATGCTCAAGCGCATCCAGCGCGGCATGAAGGGCGAAACCGGGGAGATCCGCCCCGAAGTGGCCCGTATCGAAGAGAAGCTCGACAACAAGACCAAGATCCAGGTCGTTCTGCGCGGCTCTCACTCCGCCGATCTGCGGCATCTGTTTGATACGCGCGGTTTCCTCGTCGACAAGATGATTCGCACTTCAATTGGACAGCTCACGCTGCACGGCATGGAGCCCGGCGAATATCGCAGGCTCGAAGCCTCACAGTTCAGGGCGCTCATTGAACAACCCGAACTGATGATGCGCGAAATTGAAAAGCAGGTCGAAGCCGATGCCGAGCGTGAAGAGCGCAGGGAAGCTCGTGCCGAAGCCTCGGAGCAGACCGAAGAGCGGGCACCCTCCAGGCGCCTGAGCTCTGGAGTTCGCGCACGCACGGGCAAGACGGTCTACGAATCGAAGCCGTGGTTCAGCGACCGTGCGCCTGAGCGCAGCGGGGATTCGGGTGAGGGTCGCGAGCGCAAGAGCTTTGGTGACCGCAAGCCTCGTGGAAGCTTCGGCGACAAGCCGTCGTTTGGTGACCGCAAGCCTCGTGGAAGCTTCGGCGACAAGCCGTCGTTTGGTGACCGCAAGCCTCGTGGAAGCTTCGGCGACAAGCCGGCCTTCGGCGAGCGCAAGAGCTTTGGTGACCGCAAG
>CAIOHW010000061.1 GCA_903858195.1 Oligoflexia bacterium
CGCGCGCGGACCGGAGCCCGGCCGACTTCCCCAGCGACGACGTCTCCTGGGGTTGCCGGGGCCGGCAGGGCGGGCCGCACCCGGCGCAGCGGGGCGCTGGGGCTGGGGCTGGGGATTGGCCCTCGGGCCGGCGCTCTTGCTGCCGCTCTTGCCGCCGATCAGCTTCTGGATCCTCCCCCACATTTCCTTGTCTTCGGGGGTGAGAATGCTCACGGCCTCCCCTTCGGCACCTGCGCGGGCCGTGCGGCCGATGCGATGCACGTAATCTTCGGGGACCTGCGGCAGGTCATAATTGATCACATGGGCGATGTGCGAAATGTCGAGTCCGCGAGCGGCGATGTCGGTCGCAACAAGAATGCGGAACTCGCCTGAGCGAAAGCCATCCATCGCGCGCGTGCGCTGGCCCTGCGTGCGGTCACCGTGGATGCGCGCCACCGGCAGGGAGTACTGCCCCAGGTACTTGGCCACACGGTCCGTGCGGTGCTTGGTGCGGGCAAAGATGATGATGGAGCCGGGGCGGGCGTTGACCAAGTCGAGCAGGACCTCGTTCTTGGTCTTGCCGCTGGCTTCCACGGTGGACTGCTGGATCTTCTCGACGGGCTTCGAGACGGCACCGATTGCAACGCGCGCCGGATTTCGGAGCATTTCGACGGCAAGGCGCTCGATCTCGGGCGGAAGAGTGGCTGAGAACAGGAGAGTCTGCCTCGTCTTGGGCACTTGGCGAAGGATTTGGTTCAGTTGCGGGGCAAAGCCCATGTCGAGCATGCGATCGGCTTCATCGAGCACGAGGGTCTGGACGCCCTGGAGGGAGATGGACCGCTGTTGAAGGTGGTCGCAGAGGCGACCCGGTGTTGCGATCACGATCTGCGGACGGCCGCGAAGCGCGCGCACCTGTTGGTGCATCGAGGTTCCGCCAATCACGAGTACGGTCTTGATCTGCGGCGTGTACCGGGTGAGGGCGCCGAGCACGTCGGTCACCTGCTGGGCGAGCTCGCGCGTGGGCACCAGAATCAGGGCCCGAGGTCCGGGTGAGTTCGAGGGTCCGGCCTCAATCAGGGAGGTCACCATCGGGATTCCAAACGCCCCCGTCTTTCCGGTGCCGGTCTGGGCGCAGGCGATCAGGTCGCGACCTTCGAGGGCCGGTGGGATGGCCTGTGCTTGGATCGGGGTCGGCGTGAGAAACCCCATGGAATCGAGCGCCTTGGCAAGAGGAGCGGGAAGCTTAAGGGTTTCAAAGGTTTGCATGGGGGCAGCGTTTTGTTCGGTCATGTGGCCGGGAGGGGTATCAGCTTTCAGTGCGAATAGATACGGAATAATGACCCACCGCAGCAACGAGCTAAGTCCTGAAAAACTCCTGACAAAGAATCAATTGCCGAGCAAAGCACTCCGGGATAAGACCCGCCGAAACTTAAACATCCTTAAGGAGGATGACTATGAGCATCAGCTCGACCCGTTTTCGTTGGATGACCGTAGGCGCACTCGCCTGTCTCATGGTGCCGGCAGCCGCCCTCTCCGCGACGCCCTCAACGCCGGCTGCAGGCAGCTCGACCAGCGAGATCGCCAAGAAGCCCGGGATCTCGGATTACCTGGGCCTGAACTACTTCACCTTTTTTGACGGCCCTGGGCTGGGCACCGAATTCACGAAGTCGCCAAGCGCCCTCGGTCGCCCGAGCGACGATGGTTGGAGCCTCTGGACCAACCTATCCGTGAAGGGCAAAATTTCTTCCAACCTCGGGGTCGACCTTCAGCTCCGCCTGCAACAGATCCTCACCAACGATCTGCAGTTTCGCTATCAGGGCGCTCGCCTCGGAACCTCTGGAACGCTGCTCCGCCTGGAGCGCCCCGGCTACAAGCTCGTCTGGTCGGGAGCCCTGAACTCGGACATCCCCGGTGCAGGCCAGATGAACACCGAGCGTAAGCTCATCGTGAACCCCGGCCTCTTTTCGAACGTCGTGGTCCGCCCCAACGGAAGCCGGTTTTCGCTCTTTGCGCTCGTGGCTCCGCGCGTGTGGTTTTACTCAGATGCAGACGCGATGGATCGCCAGTCGCTCCAGGCAGGGTTTGCCGCAGGGCAGAAGCCGCAGGCAGCCATCAGCATGCAGCCCTCGATCAATTATGACCTTTCTGAAAAGACGGTCGTCCGCACGGGC
>CAIOHW010000062.1 GCA_903858195.1 Oligoflexia bacterium
GAGTGTGTCGCGAGGCTACATCGGCGTTCTTGTGAATCCGCTCACCCCCGAGATTGCAAAACAGATCCGTGCTCCCAGTGAGCTCGTGGCACCTTTTGTAACCCATGTTTATCCGGGAGATCCTGCCGACAAGGCGGGCTTGCAGGCATATGACGTCATCCTCGAGTTCAACGGACAACGCATCAAGTCCTTCAGCGACCTGATTGGCGCGGTGACGCTGGTGCCTGTCGGAAAGTCGGTGCCGCTCAAGATCTTGCGCAGCGGAAGCGAGCTGGAGCTCAAGCTCACCGTGAGCGAGCGACCCGGGGCGCGTGAAGAGCGCAGACGTGAGAAGCATGAGAAGCAGGGCAAGAAGCCCAAGGCTGAGGCCCCGCCCGTTGAAACGGGCATGCAACTCGAGGAACTCACCGATGAGATTGCACGCGACTTGGGCCTGGGTCGTGGCCAAAAGGGCGTCTGGGTATCCATGGTGGCATACGGCGGACCTGCTGATGTCGCGGGGCTGATGCGCGGTGACTTGATTGTCGAGGCCGACCGAAAGGCCATTCGCTCGGTGGAGGAGTTCTTTAGTGTCGTCAATGCCAAGAAGAGCTACCTGCTCAGGGTTCGCAGGATGGATCCGCAAGGCCGCGATTCCTTTACGGTCATTGTGCTCGACCTGAAATAGACCCATCCCCGCGCTTGACGGTCCCCGTTTTGCTCCCATCTTGAGCAATATGGATCGGGACCTCAATTCGCGTAGCCAGGAATTTTTGCAGGCGGCTCAGGCCGTTGCCATTCGATATGAGCACCAGGAGTTGACGCCTGAGCACCTGCTGCAGGCGGCCTTGGCGGGCGACGGACCCGTCGGACTGGCGTCTTGGCTTGCCGGCGCCGGAGTGCGCGTCGAGCAGGTCAGGGAAAAAGTCTCACAGGAGCTCAAGCGCCATCCACGTGTCAGCGGGGGAAGCGGACAACTCTATCCCTCGGGCCTCTTCCAGCGGCTCATGGTGCTTGCCGCCGATGAGGCCAAGGCCCTGGGAGAAAAGGCTGCCGCACCCGAGCACTTTTTGCTGGCTCTCCTGCACCGCACGTTTGCCCAGTCTGCAGCTGCTGTGGCGCTCACTGCTGCCGGGGCTCGGCGAGAGGCGCTCGTGCAGGGATTGAAGGACCGCGCATCAGGCGAGGCCGGGGTGAGCGATGACTCGGCGATCGCGGCGTACTGCCAGGATCTCACCCGACGTGCGCGCGAGCAAAAGCTTGATCCGGTCATCGGCAGGGATGAAGAGGTCAGGCGCGTCGTGCAGGTGCTCTCGCGTCGCACGAAGAACAACCCCGTCCTGATTGGCGAGCCTGGCGTGGGCAAAACGGCAATTGCCGAGGGCCTTGCCCAGCGCATGGTTGCGGGAGACGTGCCCGAGTCGCTGAAAGACAAGCGCCTGATTTCGGTTGATCTTGGGGCCCTCATTGCGGGGGCAAAATTTCGCGGAGAGTTCGAGGAGCGCCTCAAGAAACTTCTTTCGGAGGTCACTGCTGCCGAGGGGCAGGTGATCCTTTTCATCGACGAGTTGCACACGCTGGTGGGCGCCGGCAAGGCTGACGGGGCCATGGACGCATCGAACATGCTCAAGCCAGCTCTTGCCCGCGGAGAGCTCCGGTGCATCGGGGCCACAACCCTCGATGAGTATCGCAAACACATCGAAAAAGATGCGGCGCTTGAGCGACGATTTCAGCCCGTTTTTGTCAATCAGCCCTCGGTCGAAGACACGGTCAGTATCCTGCGCGGTCTTCGCGAGCGCTATGAGCTCCACCACGGGGTGCGCATCCGCGATGCCGCACTCGTTGCAGCAGCCACTCTTTCGGATCGCTACATCACGGACCGTTTCCTTCCCGATAAGGCGATCGATCTTGTGGACGAGGCCAGTGCCCGGCTTCGAACCCAGATGGAGTCGAGGCCCGAAGCGCTCGATCAACTGGAGCGACGGGCGCTTCGGCTCGAGGTGGAGCGTCAGGCCCTGAAGAAAGAGAAGGACGAGGCTTCGGTTCGCCGCCTAAGACAGGTGGAAGAGGAGCTTTTGCGCGATAGGGAGGCGGCAGCAAGCCTGCGAAGCCGCTGGGAGCGTGAGAAGTCGGACGCCCAGAGTGTCCAATCGCTCAAAGAGCAGATCGAAAAAGTGCGTCTGGATAGCGAGCGAGCCGAGCGCGAAGGGAGGCTCGAACAAGCAGCCGAGCTTCGCTACGGAAAGCTCTTGTCGCTCAACAAGGAGCTGGAGCGCAGGGTCAGCTTGCCCGGCGCGGCGACCCAGGGAGACCTGCTCCTCAGGCAGGAGGTGACCGAAATGGACATTGCCGAGGTGGTGGCCCGCTGGACGGGAGTGCCGGTCTCGCGTCTTCAAGAAAGTGAGCAGCAGAAGCTCCTCAAGATGGAGGAGCGGCTTTCCCGCCGCGTCGTGGGACAGGCTCCGGCCTTGCGTGCAGTCTCAAACGCCGTGCGCCGCTCGCGCGCCGGACTCCAGGAGACGCACCGGCCACTGGGTTCGTTTCTGTTTCTCGGGCCCACGGGAGTCGGCAAGACGGAGACGGCAAAGGCGCTGGCAGAGTTTCTCTTCGATGACGAGCGCGCCATGGTGCGCATCGACATGAGCGAATTCCTCGAGCAGCACTCAGTGGCCCGTCTGATCGGGGCTCCTCCGGGCTACGTGGGGCACGAGGAGGGGGGCGTTCTGACCGAGGCGGTCAGGCGCCGGCCTTACTCGGTGGTGCTCCTCGATGAGATCGAAAAAGCGCATCCCGACGTCTTTAATCTGTTCCTGCAGGTGCTTGATGACGGGAGGATCACGGATGGTCAGGGCAGGACCGTGAACTTCTCGAACACGCTGATCATTCTGACCTCCAATATTGGGAGCCAGCTCATCCTCGAGGAGAAGGACCCTGCGCGGCGCGAGCGCGGAATCCAGGAGGCGCTCAGGCGGGCCTTCAGGCCTGAGTTCCTGAACCGAATTGACGAGATTGTGACTTTTGCCAACCTCGAGCGCGAGCAGGTCGGGATCATCCTGAAACATCTGGTGGAGCAGCTGAATGCCCGTATCCGGGAGCGCGGCCTCATCGTGGAGCTCACGCCCGAGGCCGAGTCCTGGCTTGTGGAGCGGGGGTTTGACCGCGATTTTGGCGCTCGACCGCTCAAGCGGCTATTCCAGCGCGAGGTGCAGGACCGGCTGGCTGTGCTGCTTCTGGAGGGGGGGTTTAAGCCCGGAATTCCGGTCCGTGTGGGTGTGGATTCGGAAGGAATCCGGCTGCTGCCTTGACGGCAGACGGGCGGCACGGGTAGTTTCGACTGCAGCTAGCTCTGTAGGGTTGGGGCGTCGGCAAGTGGTAAGCTAGCGGATTTTGATTCCGCCATTCGAAGGTTCGAATCCTTCCGCCCCAACCAACTTTTCCCCTCACTTCTCCTGCGCCCGGCGCTTTTTAAGCAATTCGAGTGAATCTTTTTCGATCAGCGTGTGGGTGGCATGCGCCACCTGCACGGCTGCGCGCTCGGCCGCCATCGAGGCAGGACCCGCCGGCTCCTCGGTCACCGAATCCCAGAGTGGGTCGCCCCCCGGATTGATCCGGTGGCATCGCAGGACCCGGCTCTCTTCGTCGGTGCCGCGGATCCTCATGCAGAACTGATTTCCGGCGCGAAAGAAGCTCCCTGAGTCTCCCACGTAGAGCCACGGGGATCCGGAAGTGCTCGAGAGAAGATCCCGACCCAGCCACTCACCGGGCGCTTCGCTTGCGGGCTTGAGTAGACCAAGAACCGTCGGAGGAACATCGATCTGGTGTGCCGGACCCTGCTCGATGGCAGGTTTAGGCATATTCTTGGTGAGCAGCAGGAGTGGGATCCGGAAGTAGAGCTCGCGGCCCTGAACCGTGGTGAGCGGTTCCACCGACGGAAAGGTGATGCTGTGGTCGCCCAGCAGGACGACCAGGGTTCGCTCGCCGTGGGGACCTTTGAAAATGCGCTCAATGAATTTGGAGGCCGCGCCATCGAGATACTTGAGCTGGCTGAAGTGGGCCAGATGCGCCGGGCTATCAGCGTACTTCTCTTCAAGCATGCCCAAATCCATTCCCGGTATGCGGGTGGGCGGATGATGCGTGGTGAGCGTGAGCGGCATCATCAGCACGGGCTGGCTGGGGGCTGACATCACCGACTTTTCGAAGATCGCCCGGGCCTCCTCCAAAAAAGAAGCGTCACTGATTCCGAGGTTGATCGGATCGTTGATGCCCTTGGAGGCAAAGTGCTCAATGTCGTAGAAGTCCGAGTACCCGTGGCGGGACTCAAATCCGTAGCGATTCTGGAACGAGCGCTCGATTCCGTTCATCCAGATCGTGCGGTAGCCGAGATCCTGAAGCTCCTGAGCCAGACAGCGCTGGCGGCTGTTCTCAAAACCGATGTGCGGCGCAATTCCACCCAGATTGGGGAGCATCGAGCAGTTCAAGCTGTAGACACCGCGCGCACTTTGCCCCACATCGAGGCTTGAGCTGTAGGTCTGCTGAAAGCGCAGCCCGTGGCGCGCCGTGAGCCCGTGAAGAGCGGGAAAGAGCTGCTTTCCGATGGTCGGATGCGAGAACTCCCAGTCGCGAAGGCTCTCAACCACCAGCAGCACGACATGCAGGGGCCCGTCAGTGGGAAGGCCGAGGCGGGCACGGTTGGCTGCAGGCGATGCCCCCGGGCGCTGGTTGGCCGGAGTGAGGCGGTGAAGTGCGCGCGCCTGATCAGCAAGAGACTCAAGCTGGATTCCAGAGAGTGACTTGGATGAGTCCGTTCCAAAAACCTGTTCCCACCAGCGGTAGATGGGCTGCACTTGAAAGACGGCTCCCTGAGTGGGGCCGATCGGATCTTTTGAGCCGCTCCACTTGCCTACCCACGCCGGAGCCTGCCGGAGCAGGAGCACGACTGTGATGGCCACGGCAAAGCGACCAGCGGTCACCAAGCGCCGTCGGTTGTAGAGCTTCCCTGTGCCAAAAAAGGCCGAGAGCGCGAGGCCCAAGAAAAGCAGACCGACCAGGACGGTCCACACCGAGCTCAGCTCAAAAACCGAGCCCTTGACGGTGACGAGCTCATGCCAGTGGTGTTCGATCACCCAAAGGTCGAGCTTGGAGCGAAAAAATCGGAAGTACAGGACGCTTGCGAGCACGCATGCCCAGGTTCCCGCCAGCAACCCACCTGCCAAAATGCGCGCAAGCCACCGGGGCGTGAGCAGATGCATGGCCGCCCGCGAGGCCGTGACGGCAAGCAGGCTCAGGGTCAGATCGTAGAAGGCGCCCAGCAGCAGCTCCTTTTGAAGCATGCCTGCGCCGCGCAGTCCGCCATCGAGCGCGAGCTGGATGCGGAGCGCGAGCAGCGAACACCAGAAGGCAAGGGTGAGTCCGGCAGTGCGTTTCATGGGTATCTTGGAATTCCTGCCCGTGATGTTAACGCAGGGGCGCCCTGACTGCGACTGATTCTTTACGGGTTCGGGAAGGGTGAGGTGAAGGTGTAGGGAAGCATGAAGCTGGATCTCAGGCCCTCGGTGAGAAAGGCAGAAAGATCTGCTAGCCCTGCGGCATCAAGCCCCATGGCCCGCACCTCGTGCGACTTGTTGATCGCCGGGTGGAAGCCGCCGGCATTGTAGCTTGCCAGCAGGGTCTGGAGATTCAGGGTGCCGTCGTGGCCAAGCCCGCCTCGCACCTGCAGGTCGCGCAGGCCCGGGACCATGAATGCAAGCGCATCACGGGGGTTTCCGGTCACGCCCTGCTTGCCCCGGTCCGCATGCGAATCCGGGTAGGCGCCGATATTGAAGGTGCGGCGGTTACTGAGCGCATGCCCCCCATGGCAGCCGATGCAATGATTGACGAAGGTGCCATAGCCACGCTTTTGCTGGTCACTGAGGGCGGAGGCGTCGCCCGCCCGGAAGCGGTCGTAGGGCGAGTCTCCCACCACGAGCGACCGCACAAATGTGGAAAGCGCCTGCCTGATCTCAAGTTCCGTGAGCGACGAAAGGGGCTTACCCAGCGCCGCCTGCACCAATCGGGCGTAGATCGGGTTGGCCCTCACGCGTGCGAGCACCGCGCCCATGCTTCCCATCCCCATTTCCTGGGGGTTTGTGAAGGGGTCGATGACCTGCTCTTCGAGCGTGGGGGCGCGCTCGTCGAGGTCGTATCCAGTCTCGGGAGTCCCGAAGGCGAGGTTCACGATGCGGGGCGAGGCGCGCCGTCCGAGCTGTCCGGTCACTCCGCGGCCGCGGCCGGATGGGTCGGGCGAGCCGTAACCGTGTTGGGGCGAATGGCAGCTCGCGCACGAGACCGTGCGATTGCTGGAGAGATTCTTGTCAAAAAACAGGTGCCATCCGAGGACAAACCTGTCCTGGGTGATGGGATTATCTGCAGGCACGTGGGTCTCGTCGACATCCACGTTCAACTGTTCGAGAAAGCCAGCCACCATCCCCAGCCGGGCACGCAGCTCTGCACTGGACTCGGCATTGCCCAGGGTCCGGGGATCTTCGATCAGTGCTGCAGCGCGGATCTCGGCAGCACCGAGCAGGCGCGGAGCGATTCCAAGCTCGTCGATGACCAGTGCTCGATTCTGCTGGGTGCCCGCACCATTGGGGCAAAAGCTCCAGCCACCTGCGCCCGAGTAGAGGCGGCGCACCCCCGCCATACGATTGCTCTCGAGGTCGGTGGCAAGCTTGCCGTTTGCGTGGATGCGAATGCGGAGGGACTCGCGGGCAGGCACGATCGAAAAGTCGACCACAAGATGGGTCCAATCATCGACGGCGATGTTCCCCGCACTTCGGACTGAAAAGCCAAAGGGCTTGGAGGGGGATGTGGGGTTGGCTGCGCTCCCTTTGATTTCAAGCTCACCCGTGGAGAGCATCGCGATCGAATAGGCCGGCGATTGCGCAAGCAACAGGCGCTGGCCAAGAGCGAGGGGCTTGACCCAGAACTGCACGGAGAGGCGGTCCGTATAGGAGCCCAGTGCTCCCGTACGCGAGCGTCCGGGGGTTTCGCTCAGGCGGATCGCGCCATCACTCGAACAGTAGGCGCCCTGACCGACTCGTCCGATGTGACGCTGCCGCTCGTTTGCTCCGAGCGGGCCCGTATAAGGTGCCGGGTCGTTGAATGGAAAGAACGCCCCAGGGCCGACACTGACGGCCAGGTTGTTTCCCGAGACATCTTGTGACTTCGTCAAGTCTGCCACGAGTCCGGTGTAGGGGAGTGCGTTGGTTCCGCCGCTACCCGTGTAATTGCCGACATTTTGGAGCCCGCTGTAAAAAAGGTACCCGCGGCGGTGCTGTCCGACGTCGATATTTCCCAAGCTCGTGAATTCGAGCAAAGGCAGCGATCCCTGCGCGTTTGAAAAATTGTTCATCGTGATGAAAAGCGGCAGGGTATCGGTGCCGGGAGTGCCCTTGAGGGCTCGCATGTGCGAGACCGGGTGCTGGAGCGCGGGACCCCAGAGGCCATCGAAAGAGGCGCTTGAGTGAGCCGTGACGCGAGCCAGGGTGCGCAAGTGCTCGTTCAGCGGGCTGTCGAGTGTCATGGCCTGGAAAACCTTTTCAGTGCCGATGTCAGCCACCAGGGCGTCGCCGTACATTTGGTAGGCACCCCTGCGAATCCTGCGAATGGAGTTTGGGTTATTCACCACCGGATCGCAGTTGTCACCGTTCAGGCAGTATTCAAGGCCGATGGAGTCGAGCCCGCCGCCCGTGCCAAAATCTGCCGTTCCGAGCAGGAAGTTTCCGTCCGGCGATACCCACGGATAGGCGATGCCGAGAAGGTCGCTCGGAGCGTAGATGTGGTCCAGCGTCGGGGTGCCCAGGCGGTGCCTGAAGAGGGCGTACCTGCTGCCAAAGGTCGCTCCCGGAGCGAGCCCCGGCACCGGATCATTGGCGTGCGTGTGCATCTGTGAGATCGGCTCCGGCAGACTGAATCGGAGCTCCGTGCAGGCCAGGGTTCGCCTGCACCGCGGATCGTCGAAGCTGCCGCTCACGCGTCGGATGTGAAAGCCATGTCCGATGCCGGCATTGCCCGTCGCCGTAGTGGGCGCGAGGAAGGACTGATAGACGATGAAGTTTCCATCCGTGGGCATGGAGGGCTCGATGCCGCGGGCGATGCCCGAGTTGGTGAGCCTGACTTCGCTGAAGGTCTCACGTCGAAGGCCCGCGCTCACGATCCGGGTCGGAATCTTGTGATTTCCTGCAGCAACGGTGGTCTCGACCACGACTTGCCCAAGGCCGGTCACGAAACGGTTTCTGTCGTTGTTATTAGTGAACAGCGGATGGGTTGAAGAAAAGTCCCGGTCGCCTGCAACGGGTCGCCCCACCACTGAGCCCAGATACAGGAGCTGGTAGGTCATGAACGGGGTGGGTACGGTTGACGGATTGCCTCTTTGGTCCGAAGGGTAGGGGTTGATCTTGTAGCCTGGGTTAGGAACGATCTGGGAGTGCCAGGGGTACGTGAGGCCCGTGCCTGAAGCCGTAGCGGTTGCCGAGTCATAAACTTCATCTAGCGCGACCTCGAACTGATCCCCACTGCAGTTCAGTGGAATCTCATAGAGGGTTTGGCCCGTGCAGGCTCCCGAGAGGCCGCGCATGAGTTGTCGGTAGAGCGGAACCCCGTCTGGAAAGGCAGGGTTTCCCGTTCCGTAAGAGAACCAGGTCCTGCCATCCTGCGGGTCGCGCGTCGAGGCGGCGTGGTTGACGAGCGTCACGCCGATTCCGTCCACCCGGTGGGTCATTGCGCCGGAGGGATCGAGCAGGCGGATGTGGCTTCTGGGCACAAACCGCAGCTTCATGTCCCACGAAAAGCTCACCTGTCCGCCGCCCGGATTCACGGCGAAGTCATTCCCGCTTGGGGTGCGGTAGTCAGGCAGGCTTCGTGCGATTTTGAGCTGCGATGCGTCTGCGAATCGCAGATTGACGGGCTCCGGCAACAGAGGCTCTTCAGGGCCTTGAGTCTGAATCCCGGACTGCTCCGCGATCCGGCCCGAGTGACACCCTTGGATAGCAAACGCGAACAGGGAAACGGCAAGCAGAGAGCACGAGAGTGCCCGAACGTGTTTACCCCGTAGCGTCATCCATACAGGATAACGGGAGCATTGCACGCCGTGCAGCTGTGTCGGTCAGGACACGAGTTCAGCCGGCCCTGACGTCAATGATCTCAAAGCGATCCACATCCACGAGCCCCTTGTCGGTGAGCTTGAGGCTCGGGATGACCGGCAGGCTCAGGAAGGCAAGCTGCAGGAAGGGTTCGGCAAGCGTGCACCCGATGGAGCGGCTTGCCGCCTTGAGTGCGTCGATTCGCTTTCGAAGCGAGTCCGGATCCTGGCTCGACATGAGGCCCCCCAGCGGCAGTGCGAGCGTCTCAATCGCCTCGCCCCCACGGGCGACGGCAAAGCCGCCTCCGCACTCGATGAGGGCATGGAGCGCCGCTCGCATGTCACGTGGATCGCTTCCCACGACAATCAGGTTGTGGCTGTCGTGGCCGACGCTCGAGGCGATCGCGCCCGAGAGCTCGCCAAAGCCCTCGACATAGCCGTTTGCAGGCGCTGAGAAGTTGCCGTGCCGCTCAAGCACGCTTAAGCGCGAGACCCCCGGAGCGGAGTGCGATGCGACTCGCCGCGAGGTGATGATCTTTCCTTCGATCGTGCCGATCACGTGCACCTGGCCTGACGGGCCCTCGAGGTCCCGGGCCTCGGGGACGTGCGCCCGGACGGAGTTGGTGTGGCCCTGTGAACCCAGGCTTGCCGGTGCGATCTCGGAGGCAAAGCGACCGGCCTTGAGAACGGAGTGGATCTGCGTGCTGGCGACATCATCCAGGATCACGAGGTCGGCGGCACACCCCGGGGCGATGGCCCCTTTTCGGGCAAGCCCGTAGTGGCGCGCCACGCTCCACGACGAAGCCCGGTAGGCGACCTCCGGCTTGACCCCCCGGCGGATGGCGGTGCGCACGAGGTGGTCGATGTGCCCCTCCATCGCGATGTCGTAGGGATTTCGGTCGTCGGTGCAAAAGCCAAGAGTGGTGGAAGTCTCGAGAGTGAGGAGCGGGATCAGGGCCTCAAGATCTTTTGCCACGCTTCCTTCGCGAATCCAGACGGCAATCCCCTTCATGAGCTTTTCGCGCGCCTCTTCGAGCTCCGAAGACTCATGACAGCTCGAGATGCCGGCAGCCGCATAGGCAGAGAGCGCCTGCCCGCGAAGCAGGGGACAGTGCCCGTCGATCGGTTTTGCGGCAAATGCGGTGAGCTTTTCAATGATGTCCTCGTCCTTGTGCAGGACGCCGGGCATGTTCATCATTTCGGCAAGTCCGAGCGCCCGCGGGTGCGATGCGAGCTTGGCGAGGTCGGCGGCTCGAATGGTCCCGCCGCCGTTGGTCTCCATGTGGGTGGCCGGCACGCAAGAACTCAGCATCACATGCAGGTCCATCGCGAGCGAGCCTGCAGCATCCAGAAAATACTGGATGCCTGATACCCCCTGCACGTTTGCGAGCTCATGCGGATCGCAGATCGCCGAGGTCGTGCCGCATTTGAGGACGGCCGCCTCGAAGTTCGAGGGCACCATGAGCGAGCTCTCGACATGGACGTGCGCATCGATGAAGCCCGGGACGACATGCCTGCCCGCGAGATCGATCTCCCGGCGACCCTTGAGGCCGGGCTCGATCCCCACGATGACCCCATCGCAGATCGAGAGGTCGCCCTGCCGGAAAGTGCAACTGAACACGTCGAGAAAGCGGACATTTTTCAGAACGAGGTCGCAGGGAATCCTCCCCATGGCGGCGTCGATGCGGCGGGCAAGCGATGAGCTCATGCTTTGAAGTTTACCATGGCCGGGCGCGTGGGGTAACCGTGGATCATGACCCCCTCCATTCAAGCCAGTCTGGGCCGCTCCATGCAGCGCAAGGAAGGTCCGCAAAAGCTGACCGGAAAGGCGCGCTACATCGACGACCTTCCCTTCGAAGGCGTCATCCATGGGACGACCGTCCGAAGCCAGATCGCGCGCGGAAGGATCAAACAGATCCATTTCGAGGGAAACATCCCGTGGAGTGAGTTCACGATCATCACCGCAAAGGACATTGGTCCCGGGCGCACGATTCCGGGCAAGAATGTCGTCGCGCTGATTCTTGACGACCAGCCTTATCTGGCTGACCAGATGATCAACCATCCCGAAGAGGCGGTGGTGCTGCTGGCTCATCCCGACAAGTACCTGCTCGAGGAGGCCCGCAAATGCGTACGGATCGAGGCGGAGGCGCTTGACCCCTGCTTTTCGATCGATGCAGCTCTCGAGTGCAAGCCCCTGATCTGGGGCAAGGACAACGTGTTCAAGTCCTACGAGGTGCAAAAGGGCGACATCGCCTCGGTCAGGTCGAAGGCCGACCACATCATTGAAGGCGAGTATTTTACCGGTGCACAAGAGCAGCTCTACATCGAAAACAACGGAATGGTGGCGATGGCAAGCCCCACGGCCGGTGTGACGGTGTGGGGGTCCATGCAGTGCCCATATTATGTTCATAAGGCACTTCTGCCGCTCTTTGGGCTCCCTCCCGAACAGATCCGCATCATTCAGGCCGAAACGGGCGGCGGATTTGGCGGAAAAGAAGAATACCCCTCAATGCTTGCCGGCCATGCGGCGATGCTGGCCTGGAAATCCGGCAAACCGGTCAAAATGCTCTAC
>CAIOHW010000063.1 GCA_903858195.1 Oligoflexia bacterium
CATTGGGACCTTTGCTCGGCGCTTCTGCGGGCCAGAAGTTCTCCTTCTCCCCAAAGCGGAACACCCTGTCAGGCGACAGCCCAACCACGTCCGTCCAGAGCCACGCTAAGTCCTTTCTTATTCGATGGTTACAGAGGCAATCACCCGCAAGATCATCCATGTCGACATGGATGCCTTTTACGCTTCGGTCGAGGTCCGGGATCACCCGGAGCTTAGAGGCAAGCCGCTGGTGGTGGGAGGCTCGCCCGAGGGGCGAAGCGTAGTGTGCTCGGCCTCGTACGAAGCCCGGCGCTTTGGGGTGCGTTCGGCCATGGCCTGCTCGCGGGCGCGAAGGCTCTGCCCGCAGGCGATCTTTGTTCACCCCAACTTTGATCGCTACACCGAGGTGAGCGCTCAGATCCGCGAGATCTTCCATGAAGTGACCGACCGGGTCGAGCCGCTCTCACTCGACGAGGCCTACCTCGATGTGACCCAGAATCATCACAGCGAGAGCCAGGCCTCGAAGCTTGCCACCTGGATTCGCTCCGAAATCCTCCGGCGCACGGGGCTCACCGCATCGGCGGGCGTGGCACCGAACAAGCTCGTAGCGAAGATCGCAAGCGACTTTCGAAAGCCCGATGGACTGACCGTGGTCGCCCCCGAGCGCGTCGAGGCATTCATGGCTCCTCTTGCATTGGGCAGGCTCTGGGGAGTGGGTGAAAAAACCGAAGCCAGGCTCAAGGAGCTTGGATTGGTGACGGTCGCTGACCTGCGCGCGCGAACGCCCGACGAGCTCGAGAAGCTGCTCGGAGGGTTTGGGCGAGAGCTCCACCGACAGGCCTGGGGAATCGATCATCGCGAGGTCATCTCGCACTGGGAGCCGCGGAGCCGCGGGTCCGAGCGCACTTTCAGGCAGGACATCCAAGAATCAGGCAGGCTTTTGGATGTGGTCGACGAGCTTGCAGGTGAGGTGGTGGGCGAGATCCGGCGCATCTCAAAGCCCGCGCGCACGGTCACGCTCAAGATCCGCTACCATGACTTCACGACGATCACGCGAAGCCAGACGCTGGCCCTTCCCACCGACGAACTCTCCGTAGTTGCACCGCTTGCACGCGAACTTCTGTTTCGAAACACCGAGGTCGGGGTCAGGCCCGTGCGGCTGCTCGGACTTTCGCTGGGTGGATTTGCCGGTGTGGTGAGCGCTCAGCTTGAGCTTCCGTTTCCAGGTTAAGGCTCACGAAAAATGCGACATCAGGCTTTTGATGAGCTTTTTGTGCGGGTTTTCCCGCTCATAAGCCAAAAAAAGCCGGCTGTGCGCTGCCTGTGAGAGCGGCTCGTAGACCTACTTTTTTGACTCCACCGACTGAACGACCGTGTGCCAGGGGAGCACCGAAGCTGCTCCCGGAGTCTCGGCAATCCAGCGGGCAATGGCCGTAATGTCGTTCCAGATGAAGCGGTAGTGGTCGGGAGGCGGCATTTTCTGGCGCTTCACGAGCCACTGATCCACCGGGTTGTCGGTGAGCGAGGGCGTGGCCCATTCGTAGTCCTGGAGCCTGCCGCGGCGCTCGCGCGGGTGGCGCACGATGCCCCAGCGCTCGGTGTAGATCGGCCGGCACACGAAGTCTGAAAGCTCCTCCTGGTGCTCCAAGATCGCCACGTCTGCACCGCCCTTGAGCGTCTCAAACGAGATGCGGCTCATCGGAGAGACCTTGACCTCGAACTCAAGGCCCGGAAACTCAGGTGCCGTGCGCTTCCACCACGGCAGCACGACTTCGCGCAAAAAAAGCTGCGGGCCCACCATCAAAAAATGCCGCGGCTCGGAGGCCCGCGCCCGGATGCGCTTCAAACCCGCATCCCAGGTCGTCGAGACGCGATCAGCGAGGCTTGCAAGCTCCAGGGCCTGGGGCAGGGGCTTCAGGCCCCGCGGACCGCGGCGTTCAAAGAGCGCACAGCCGATCTCCTCTTCGATCGCCTTCAGACGTTTCGAGAGTGCCGACTGCGTCAGATGCAGGCGCTGGGCGGCGCGGCCGAGGTGGGGATCTTCGGCAAGGGTCTGGACAATCTTGAGATGTGATATTTCCATTTTGGAATACTTATATGCGAAAGCTTCCCTATTTGGGAGCTTTCGCTTCAGGCATTCTTGAACGCGATGAAGCGCCTGTTTTCTAAAACCTTTTCCTCTCTCCTGGTGGTCTCCCTGTTTGCCGGGATGGTGGCTGCCGATGCCGCGGCTGCCGGATCTCCGGCTGCCCAGGGGCGATCCAGCGTCCAGATCGAAGGAGTGAAGGCCGAACTCAAGCGCTGCCTCGTGCGCCTGCGCGGGCGGGTGATGGTCCCGATCCGCCAGATCGACAACCTCTGCGCGAGCATCGAGGTCACTGCCGACCATGCGCGTGGCACGACCTGGGAGGCTCGCGTTCAGATGTACGAGGGTCCCGATGGCAGGCTCGCCAACCTCGTGCTCTGGGGTGAGCGGGGCGTATTGCTGCTTGAGCAGTCAGAGCTCCCGGCCGGTGGCGGCCCGCTTGATGCGCTGGTGCTGGCGCTTGACCTCGAGAGCGAGCTTCCGTGGAGCGGCGTTCCTACTTCGTCTGGCTCAGCCGGGCTTTGATATCGCCCAAGAAACTCTTCACGCGCTCTTCGTGCTTTTCGCGCGCCTGCTCGGAGGAGAGATCCGGGCCGGTCTGCGTTGAGGTGTCCTCGACGGCAAGCAGTTCTGCCGGGATTTCATCCATGAAGCGCGAGCGGTTGCGGGGTACGGGCTTTCCGTAGCGAATGCGGCTCTTGGCGCGGGTCAGTAGCAAGTGGTCACGCGCACGCGTGATGCCCACGTAACAGAGCCTGCGCTCCTCGCTCAGGTCCTGGCCCTCTTCGACTGACCGTCGGTGGGGCAAAAAGCCCTCTTCCATCCCCACCAAAAACACGACCG
>CAIOHW010000064.1 GCA_903858195.1 Oligoflexia bacterium
ATGCAGCTGGCGCGAAAGCGGAGCCCGCAAGATGACATGGCCCTCCGTGCTCCTGGCCCAGTGAAACCCTTTGGTGTGAGTTCCTGCCGGCGCGGACGCACCGACTACCGTTGCGGCGTCCACATCCTCGGGAATCCGATTCAGATCCACCGCATAGCGGTGGGTCTCGGTGGTCACCATGGGGATCGAAAGATTTAGGGCAACCGGGCGGTAGAGCCGATCCACGAAGCGATCCACATCCATGAGCAGCACATCGCGTTGAAGTGCATTGAGCCAAGGCGCCTCGGGCGGAATGCGCTCACCGGAGTGCGGGATGGTGATGATCAGGTTGGCTCCGGGCATCTTGATGCAGGATTAGCCCAAAGGACGGTTTGGGGCAAAAAAAAGCCGGCCCCCAGCTTTCGGGGGCCGGCAAAACGGAGAGGCTGAAATCACTGAAGGTCGTACACCCTGTTGATGGACTGGCCGTTGAGCGAGCGCACGTGGAACAGCGTACTGCCCTTCCACGGAGCCTTGAACGGCACCTTCCGCTCGAAAGGAACGAGCTCTGACGCACATTCGACGACACCCGGGTTGACCATCTCGGCCAGGGGCAGCACTTCGACGATTTGGTTCTTGCGGGTCAGGAGCGCGATCTCCTTGAGCCGGGTGCATGCGCCGGGAAGCTTGCCCTTGAGCGTCAGGACCGAGTTCTCATACGAGACCTCATCGACCATGGCGTAGAGCTTCTCATCCGGGGCGCTGCCGGAGGACTCGGCGGCGCGGACAATTCCCATCTTGCCGAAGTCCTTTTCGCGGGAGGCCTCGGCGCGCACGTGCACATCATAGTTTCCCGGCGGGAGAATCCCGACATCTACGACCGTAGTGTAGGGAACCAGCACGTGCAGGCACCACGGAGTGTCGAGCAGGTAGGCCTGCTGGGTGACATGGATGGTCTGGTTGACCACGTCCACCTCAGCCTGATTGGGGCCGACCTTGTAGCAGGTGTTGATGAAGCTTCCGCTTAGGACGATTTGCGCATGGTCGTTTGAGTCAAACCCCGGCGGCGCAAACAGCGCCTCGGGCATGTCCTTGATGATTGAGATTCCTTCTGCACGGGCGAAATGCGATGCCGAGAGGGCAAGCACTGCAATAAGCACTGAAAATCGCGTAAAATGTTTCGAGGTCATGAGGTTCTCCTTGATGCCCTCGGCCTAAGCAGCCGGCGTGCCACGGGGCAAGGGGCTGTAATTCAAGCCCTTTGCTCGAGCGATGCGGAAAGGCCGCCCCCGCCGCGGGACAATTTTGCACGGTCTTCGGGTTGAATTGCCCCGCCGCCTGCCGGTAGTGTCACCGTGCATGAATCCACAAGAGATCCTAAGACACTATCAAAAGGCCTCCCTGCTCTCCTCAGTCCAAGCCCTTGCCGGCTGGGACATGGAAACCTATATGCCCAAGGGCGCCACCGAACAGCGCGGCAGGCAGTTGGGCCTGCTCTCGGAGCTGCATCATCGCGAGATGACCCGGCCCGATTTCGTGCGTTCCGTCCTAGATTGCGACCCCGGCACCCTCACGGGCAGCCTCAAAAGTCAGCTCTCGCGACTCAAGGACGAGGTTCAGCTTGCGCAGGCCCACTCTCCTGAATTTGTAGCCAGGCGAGAGGAGCTTCGAGTGAAGTGCCAGGGGATCTGGCATGAGGCGCGGGCCAAGCGCAGGTTTTCATTGGTAAGCGCAACGCTTGCCGAGCTCGTTGAGGTGGAGCGTGAGTGGGCCGAGCGAGTTCGCTCTGCGCCGGGACTTCAGAACAAGTACGCCTCCTCGAGCCTTTATGAGGTGCACCTGGACCAATACGAGCCCGGTCAGGCGGCGGCAGACGTGAGGCGGGCGCTGCAGGCAATGGGCGAAGGCCTTCGCGGCATTCTGGCTCGGACTGCGCCCATTCAACGAACTTCAAAGACGGCCAAGCGCCTTTCCATGTCGCTTCCTCGCCAGCAGGAACTTTGCGGGCAGGTGGCCTCCGCGCTAGGCTTTGATCTGTCCAAGGGACGCATCGATGTTTCAGCGCACCCGTTTTGTGGCGGCTCGCCGCGCGATGTGCGAATGACCGTGCGCCACGATCTCGATGATTTCACCGGCGCACTTTACAGCCTGATCCACGAAACCGGGCATGCACTTTATGAACAGGGGCTTCCGGAGGAGAGCCTGGATACTCCCTGCGGGCGCGCCGTTTCGCTTGGATTCCACGAATCGCAGAGCCGCTTCATGGAAAATCAAATTGGCAGGTCTGATCCGTTCATCACGTATGTTTCAAAGAAGACCGGAGTATCTGCAAAGAGGCTTTCGTCGCACCTGCGGCGGGTGGAGAGGGGCTTCATTCGCACGGAGTCCGACGAGGTGACATACAATCTGCACATCCTGCTCAGGATGCAGATCGAGGAGGACCTGATCGAGGGAAGGCTGCGGGTGAGCGATCTTCCTGCACGATGGAACGCCGACTTCAAACAGATCTTCGGACTGAAGGTTCCAAACGACGCACTGGGGTGCCTGCAGGACATCCACTGGTATGGGGGTGCATTTGGATACTTCCCCACCTACTCGATCGGGAATCTGATTGCAGCCGAGCTTTTTTCGCTCTTCAGGAAGCACACCCCCCGATGGTCCGGCGCGGTGGCAGCCGGAAGGTTTTCGGGAGTTCTCGGGTTTCTTCGCGGCCGTGTCCACGGCCTTGCCGGCTTCGACAATAGTCCGGACTCGCTGATGCGAGTCATCGGAAAGCGAATGCCCGACCCGAGAGTCTTTCTCGAATATCTGGAGGAGCGCTACCTCTAGCTTGGGCGCTCACGCAGCGATTCGAATGGCGGGAAGCAGCCATGCCTTGCCGGCCGTGGTGGAGAACGGGATGGCGACGCGCGGCCCGCCTTCAAACTGCGAGGAGTCTGAAAGGCCCACCGATGGATCGATCTGGATGCCCGAGACCTGAAGGATTCGGGAAGCGACCTCCTTGATGAGCTGCGAGGGCGTCGTGGCAGAGATCTTGGGAGTCGGCGCGCCCAGAAGCCGCGCGATGAGCGTCCCATCCAGCGAAAGACCCATCTCACCCTTGAACTGTCCGAACTGAAGCGGGGCACAGGCCATGCCGCCGCCGAGACGCTCTCCCGGCGAAAGGATGCAGGGGCTTTCCTGCCGCACGCCTTCGAGCCCGAGCTCTGAGAGAATGCCGAGCGTGTTGGTCCCAAGGGTCGTCACCAGTCCGGCAAGGAGGCTTTGCGGTGTGACGGTGGGCTGATCGGTCCGGGGCTTTCTCGGAAGGGCAACTTCAATTTGTCCTTGGAGCTCTTCGCTCGTGCAGGGCTTTTGCAGCCAGGCAAGTGAGCCCTGCGTTCGCGTGATCGCGGCACTCCTTGAGTCTTTGTGCGCGGAAAAAACCAGAACATGGCCGGGCTGCAGGGCGCGCGGCAGGCGCTCAAGCGAGGTCAGCAGGGAATAGCCGTCCTTGCGGGGCATCTTGAGGTCTGTAATCAGAAGATCAAATCGCTGCCGAGATGCGCGAAGGAGTGCATCGGCTCCATCGGCGGACTGAACCACGAGTGCGTCGGCATCAACGTCGAGGATGCTGTCGCAAACGAGCGATCGCAAATCAGTGTCATCGTCGACCACGAGAACGGTCTTTCTGGTGCGCCTGCGGAAAACCTGTGTGTCCATGAAACTAGCGTAAAGCGAGTCTTGGGCGGGGGTTGTCAAGATTGGGTGAAGCGGCCGCCCATCGCTTGAGGCCAAAGGCGTTCGGGCCGAAAATGAATCAGTAGCAGGAGAGACCATGTTGGAACCCGAATTCTTTAAGCCATTTGTTGATGGGACGCTGGAGACCCTGAAGATCCAGTGCTCGACGGAAGCGCGGCCGGGGAAGCCCTATTTCCTGCCCGAGGCTCTCGAGCCCGGGCCTGCGATCGCAGCGGTGATCGGTGTGACCGCAGATCGTTTCAGGGGCAGCGTGACTCTTTGTTTCCCGGAGCGGGTTTTCTTGAGGCTGATGTCCAACATGCTGGGAGAGCCCTGCGAGACCATGACTCAGGAGCTCGAAGACGGTGTTGCCGAGTTGCTCAACATCATCTTCGGGGCCGCCAAACGACAGCTCAACCAGCGAAACGGAGGCGTGCAGATGGCCATTCCCACCATTCTGCGCGGTAACGGAGTTCGCGCCAGGGCTCTGACCGAGGGCCGGGTGATCGTCCTCCCCTTCCTGACCCAGGATGACGATGAATTTCAGATCCAGATCTC
>CAIOHW010000065.1 GCA_903858195.1 Oligoflexia bacterium
GCATGCGGGCCACGCCTCCTGAATGAATCATGTCCATGAATCCTCCGCGCGCCAGGCCTTGCGAAGTTCTGAAACAGCGACACTCCACTGCCCCACGACCTCGAGGCGACCGCTGGCAGTGACCGAACCCAGCCGGCGGTACGGAAGCTTCAGCGCCTCCCACTCGGACTCGAGGATCGCCGAGTCCGCCTCACCGCACGACACGATCATGCGATGGAAGCCTTCGCCGAAGGCCCATGCCTCGGGCGTGCCCTCATCCGGCATTCGGACCGTGATGCCAAGTCCGCGAGCCATGAGACCCTCAGCAAGCGCAACCAGCAGACCGCCATCCGAAACGTCATGCAGCGAGCGGATACGTCCCTGCTCCTTGCCCTGCACACCGCCCAGCCATCCGTAAAGACGTCGGGCGAGCGCCCACTGCGGTCGCTGGGGCACCTCGACCGGAGTACACCCGAAACGGTCGGCAAAAAGACTGCCCGAGAGGTCGTTGCAGTCCGGACCCAGAACATAGATCGCATCGCTGGGGCTCTTGAAGTCAGCGCTCCTCGCCCAGCGCACTCCCTTCAGGCTCCCGATCGCGTGGCAAACCAGGGTGCCTGCGATCGGACGTCCGGTAAAGGAGGCCGCAGCCTGCACGATCGGCACACCCATCGCAAGCGATGCCTCGCGCAGGCTCTCGAGCGTTTCGACCAGCTCACGAGCAGCGAGGGGATGCCTCTCGGGCGATTCTCCACGCCATTGAATCGAAAGCGCGCACATGGATTCGTCGGCGCCCACCTGTGCACCGGTGCAGACCAGGTTTCTCAAGGCCTCATCGAGCGACATCTCCGCACGCCAGTCATATCCGCCATGATGGCGTCGGTTGCGGCTCCCGACCGAGAGCGCGACCATGGGCCCGGCATTCATGCCGTGGCCATGCAACATGGCCACGGTTCCGTCGTTGGGGCCGTGAAGCCAGTCTCCAGATGAAAGAGCCACCGAATGCATGGGCTTGAGGACGGTATGCGCCTGGGCCTCGAGATCAAATGCCTGGAGGATGCGTTCGGGCGAACGAACCTCGGCGGTCCCGAGGAGCTCCCGAAGGATCAGATCACCGCCCTTCTTGAAGGGCGGATGATCCGGCTCGCGAACCTCACGGTCGGCCGGTGCCGAGGCATAAACCACCTTCTGAATCGGAGCGCCGTCCCAAAGGAAGGTGAGATCGACATCGACGACCGGCTCGGTGCCACGGTGGATTCGAACCCTCCCGGAAGAGTCAAAACCACCGCAGGCATGGAGTTGCACACCCCAGGCTTCGAGGTGCGCCTTGAGCTCCGCCCAGCGATCCGGCCTCACCGAGAGCACGAGAGATTCGCGGCGCGAGAGAAGCTCTCCCAACTGGTTGATCGGCAAGTTCAGGGCAGCCCCGCCGGTCTCACGAGCCAGCTGCACAACCGCCCAGATCGCCGGAAGGGCACCGCTCGAGCGCACAGCCGAAACCAGCCCCTTCTGGTGGGCTTCACCCAGCGCATCCATCCACTTGCGCTGGGAAACGGGATCTTCAAGGGAAGCCGGCCCGGAGGTTCCGGTTGCCAGCCATCCGATCCGATCGCCCGAGGCGGCGCTTGCTCGCTCCCGTCCCAGGACCGCACCCACGCCGCTGCTGGCAATCAATGGAGAGTGCGACGTTGCATCCCCATCACCGAGGTCCGCCCCAGCCAACATGGGCACCTGGGTGCGATTGCTTGCCAGCTCAGCCGCGCGCCTGAGGATGCCCTTTTGCAGGGGATCGCCCTCGAAAACCTGGCTTTGCATCAGCGGTAGTGACAAGGCGTCCGAGGCAAGAAGATCGCGCTGTACTCCCAGGATCGTATTCAAGGCCTCTGCATAAGGATCGCGCACGGATCCATCGGCCGAAATTCGCGAGCCCCACGACACGGCCACCTCATCTGAGAGTGCGAGAAGCGCGGGCCTCGACTCGTTTGACGAAAGGATCCAAGGCCGCGGCTGCTGCTGAACGGTCGCGCCAATGGTCTCGGAAAAAAGGTTCACATAGGTGCGGCTTCGATCGGAGGCTTCGAACTCGGCCGACCAGATCCTGCCGCGCCCCTGTGCACTCCAACAGGTGGCAAGAAGCGCAAGCTCGAGCTCTGCAGGCTCGGTCGATCGCCCGGAGCTTCCCCAGTGTGCGCGCACTGCATCCCAATGTTCCCGCGTCCAATCCCATCCGCGCACACGCGAATACTCAAGCCAGTGCTCGGGGCTTCCCTTGGCAAACGAGATGGATCCATCCGAACTCGCGGAAGGCTGGGCTGCAACCGGCATCAGGCGCGGCGAGTTGAGCCTGCGCGCAAATCCCTGGAGCGAGGGTTTGGCAATGGCTCCCGATCCTTCGAAACGAGGGACGTCTTCACGCTGCTTTTTTTCCTGATGAAAACGATCATTGCTGACGATCTCGTGCTCGGGAAGAATCGTCCAGGTCTCGGAGGCCTCGTTGCACCACACGTCCCGGGCCAGCTGCGAGAGATCGGCCTCCATGAGGTGCCCTCCCTCGAGGAGCAGAAGCTGTCCGGTGGCTGTGGTTGCTCCCTGCAGATCAGAGCCCAGCACCACGCGAAGCGCCTCAAGAGCGGCCTGAGCGCGAGAATCCGTGAGTCCGGTGCGAAGCCTGCGTTCGACACCCCAGAACTTGCCTGGGCGAACCGGCGAGGCCTCCATGAGGTCCTCGAGGCTTCCCTGCTTTCCGGAGGCCGAGGGAATCAGATTGCCGGTGAACAGCCACTGGGTCACGCGATCTTGGAAGATCTCCTGGCAGGCCGGAATGATGTCTTCGCGAGACCGCGGAACGTCGATCCAGTAGACATCAATGAGGCGCGCCCACCGAATCTTCTTTCGAAGCTCCGGGAGCTGGCCGTGGATACGCTTGAGCAGGCTCTGGGCCGTGGGATCCGAATACTCGGGCCGAATGGCCACTTCAATGCGGGCAAACATAGCTGTGCCAAGAATGCCCCACGTCCCGATTCAGCGCAAAAGATTCAGTACTTAACGCGCCGCGCAATCGTCGTCCTTTTCGAAGTCAAAACAGACGGTTGAATCGACGACGCAGGCTGGCTAGGATCGAGGGCATGAGCGCGACGAGCACCCCATCCAGTTCCCAAGGAAGCCCGGTCACCGGGATCATCGACGAAAAGCAGGTGATCATCGATTTCGGCAAGTACGAAGGCCGCACGGTATCCGAGGTGGCTGAACTGGATCCTGAGTTCTACAACCGCCTGGCTTCCGAGAAGGAAAACGGCGTTTTTGCCATTCGCCGGCAAAAGGACAAGAGCTTCAGGCTCTACGTGAATCCCCTGACCCAGATGGATCACTGAGCTCACCCCGAAAGACTTCAACGGCAGGGCCGGTCATCCAGACCGGTCCTGTTTTTTTTCCATCCCAGTCAAGCCTAAGCGCCCCCCCGGGCAGCTTGACCCGAAGGCTCCCCCCCTTGCCTCGAAGCTGCGCATGAAGGGTCGCGACGGCCGACGCACAGGCACCCGTACCGCAGGCAGCCGTGATGCCCGCCCCGCGCTCCCAAACCCTGACATCGATCTCTCCTGCGCGGGAGGCGCACACAAATTCGACGTTCGTGCGCTTGGGGAACCTCGGGTGATTCTCGATCGCGGGGCCGAGCTTTTCCAGCTCCAGGTCATCCAGGCTTTGCGATCCCTCGAGAAAGATCACGGCATGGGGATTACCCATGCTCACTTCCCAGAACCGGATCTGCCCGTGCGCAGTGGATAGCACCTCGGCAGAGTCTGCAAGCAGGCGCGGAGCCCCCATGTTGACCCTCACCTGCCTGCCCTCGACAAAAACCTCGAGCACGCCTGCCCCGGTCTCGATTCGGTAAGAAGGCCTGCCGCGGAGGGCTGCGGGCGCATGATCATGGAGGTAGAGCGCGACGGCACGGATGCCGTTTCCGCACATCTCGGCCGTTGAACCATCGGCGTTCCAGATGTCCATCTTTGCATCTGCTATGGCATCTGCCTGAGAAGGCCCGACGACCAGAATCTGGTCCGCACCCACTCCGAACCGGCGATCACACCAGGCCCGCGCGCGCTCCTCGGTGACCTCGATTCCCAAAGCATCGCTCAAGCGATCCAGGACGATGAAGTCATTGCCAAGGCCGTGCATCTTTGTGAATGGAATCTTCTTCATCACCCTCATCCGGTCTGGTCTCTAGAGTGCGCCTGAAGCCTTGGAGTTTGAGGTCTTTTTCTTGCGCTCACGCAGACGATTGAGCTCTCCGGCACGCGACTTGAGGGAACTGAGCACACTGTCACAGTCAGGAGGGCTCTCACCGAGGCGCTTTTCCCTCTGTTTTTCTTCCGAGAGTCCCTCGAAGCTGGCCGAGACTTTCCTGCAGTTGGCAATACCTCGCTTGAGCGAGCCTGAAATATCCGGATCATCTCCGACGAGGTCCATGTTGTTGATCGAGGTCCGCAGCGCGTCCAGGGAGTCTTCTCCCGCTCCCCCCTCGCAGAACTCAATGCTGCGCGAACAGCTGTTCACCTTGCCCTCGAGCGAAGAGATCTTCTCAAGGATCTTGTCCTCGACCTTGGCGACACAGCTCTGCTTGAGGCCGGCAATCTTGTCGAGCGCCGTCTGAAGCGTCACCTTCTTGTCCTTCATCTTCTCATTGGCTTCAGCGATTCCCTCAAGAGCATCCTTCATCGAATCGCCCTTGGCCTGCAGGAGAGGCTCGGGGGTCATCTTTCCACCCACCAGTGCAAGCAGGCTTTTTGGCATCTTGTAGAGACCACCCATGCCATTCTCGTCGTCATCTCCCGCCTTGCCATCACCCTCGAGTTCCTCGGCCTCAACCGACTCCAGATTGATCGCGCCCTTGACCCCCAGCGCCGCGAGCTGGGCGTTGAGCGCAGACTGCTGCTCCTTCAAGGCGGCATTCTGGTTTGAAAGTGCCTGAGCCATGCGCTGGGTAAACTGACTGATGCTCTGGTTGGCCTTGAGCACATAGTCGGCTTTGAAGGCCTTGGAAGCGACCACCTCTTGCTCAAGCTTGTCCCCGATGTTCTGGAGGTCGGCCTGACAACCCTTGATGCCTTTGCATTTAAAGATGATCGTATTCTGCGGCTGGTTCCCGCGGACCATCATGTCAATTTCGGAGTACCTGGAGTTGCCGTAATATAGCCCGTCGAGCTCTTCCTTGATGTTGCGAAGGCAGCTCTCACGCACGCTGTCGGTGCCGGCACGGCACGCGGTGAGCGTGAGCGGAAAGTTCTTGCCCGTGAGCACCTTCATCGCCTCGGTGTAGTTGTTGTTGTACTCGTTCAGGCGCTTGCCATAGTCGGCGTCCGCCTTGCGCTTGAGCGCAAGAACCTGCTCCTGCGCCTGGCCAAGCTCGCTGGAACGCTGGTTGCGCTCCCTCGCAACCAGGCCCTCGACTTCCTTGAAGCACGCCTTGGCGTTACCCAGCACGAACTCCGAAATATCAAGCCCCCTGCCATCAAAGCGCTTGAGCCGCCGCTCAAAACGCCTTTCGATGTCATCAAACGAGAGGACACCCACGTTCTGGGCCCCGGACCCAACAGAGGCGTCGGTCGGCGCATCGGCAAAGAGTTCGTTCAGGAGCTGCTCCAGCGCCGCGCGGTTTCCGGAGGAACGGGCGCGATTGAGTTCGCTGTCCTCGACCACGTTTCCATTGCCGATGAACTGGTTCTGTTCGTAACGACAGAGCACGTACTCCTTGAAGGTCGTCGGAGCCGAGTTCTTGGCGCACCGCCAGCCCTTGTCGGTCCGCTTGGTGAGGCATTTGCCGGCATTCACCACTTTGCGGTTATTGGCCTTCTCTTCCACGACCTTTTTTTGGTTGTCGACCGCTCGAAAGGCGTTCTGAGTTTCAAGGATCGAATCCTCCATGCCGGAGAGCGCCTCAAAGAGGTTATCGCCGATCTTTTTCAGGCCTTCGCGGCCGAGCTTGCGATCTCCGTCCAGGCGAGTCTGGACCTGCTCCACCTGCTGGCTTCGGTCCTTGATTCGCGCATTGAGGGCCGAGACATCCGACTGCATGCGCGACAAGTTCTTTTGGAAATCCGCCGCAAGGGCCCCGACCTGCTGCGAAAGGGCCGAAGCCTTGGCATTCAGACACTGAATCTGCCCCTGGGCCGCATCGAGCTTTCCTTTTTGGCACACGAGGCCATCCAGGGCGTCTTGAAAATCCTTCATGCGTTTATCAGCTTTTTCGACGCTGAATCCGCCCTCACCCTGA